>CAXTFF010000195.1:0-4412 GCA_964243325.1 uncultured Sphingomonas sp. | reverse complement strand
AGATCCCGATCTTCTACGCGCTCTACAAGGTGCTGATGCTGACGATCGAGATGCGTCACCAGCCGTTCGTTGCCTGGATCAAGGACCTGTCCGCGCCCGACCCGCTCACGCCGGTCAACCTGTTCGGGTTGCTTCCCTTCACGCCCCCCTCCTTCATCGGCATCGGCGTGGTCCCGATCCTGCTGGGGGTGTCGATGTTCTTCCAGTTCAAACTCAACCCGCAGCCCGCCGACGAGACGCAGAAGCAGGTCTTCGCGATCCTGCCCTGGGTGCTGATGTTCGTCATGGCCCCCTTCGCGGTCGGACTGCAGGTCTACTGGATCACGTCGAACATGCTTCAGATCGCGCAGCAGCGCCTGCTCTACGCCCGCCATCCCGAGCTGAAGGCCGCGGCCGCCAAGTGAGCGACGACCTGGCTCCCGACGACCTGACCGAACCCGCGCGCAAGGTCTTCGCCGGGCCGATTGCGTTCCTGCGCTCCGCCCCGTCGCTCGAGCACCTGCCCGATCCCCTCGTCCCCGAGGTCGCCTTTGCCGGCCGTTCCAACGTCGGCAAGTCGTCGCTCCTGAACGCGCTCACCAACCGGAATGGTCTGGCGCGCACGTCGAACACCCCCGGCCGGACGCAGGAGCTCAACTTCTTCGACGTGGGCGAGCCGCTCCGCTTCCGCCTCGTCGACATGCCCGGCTACGGCTTCGCCAAAGCCCCGCCCGACATCGTCCGGCGGTGGCGCTTCCTTGTGAACGACTTCCTGCGCGGCCGCGCCGTGCTCAAGCGCGCGCTGGTGCTCGTCGACTCGCGCCACGGCGTGAAGGACGTGGACCGCGAGATCTTCGAGATGCTCGACCGCGCCGCCGTCTCCTACCATCTCGTCCTGACCAAGGCCGACAAGATCAAGGCGACCGACCTGGCCGACGTGACCCGCGCCACCGGCGACGAGGCGCGCAAGCACCCCGCCGCGCACCCGGAGGTCATCGCCACCTCCAGCGAAGGCGGCTTGGGCATCCCCGAACTCCGCGCGGCGGTCTGGGGCGCGGTCCTCTAGGCGACCGCCACCTGGTACGGGAAGTCCGCGAACTCTCCGGTCGCGCCGCCATACCCCCTGACCTTGGGGTTCGCGCTGTCGATCCCTGTCCTGGGCCGCCTCCGTCGGGTCGTACCCGCCCGACACGTCGACCGCGACGTCGCCGAACCCGCGCTTGGCCAAATGCGCCGTCGGCTTGGCGACCGGGTCGGCGCTCGTCTGGCCGGGGACCAACCGGCGATCCACCGCGCAACCCGCCAACCCCGTCTTGCCGCCCGGGCCGGTATAGCCCGACACCAGCCCCTCCATATCAATCGTCGGCATCGCCGCGAGCCGCTCCAGCGTCGCCGTCCAGCTCTCGTCGCCGACCCATCGCTTCACGCCCAGCTGCTTGAGCTCGTCTGCCGACGACCGCGTCCACGCCGACTCGGCGATCAGCGCCTTGTTGCGCGCCGACAGCGGACGAACCCGCTCGAACCAGCCATCGATCGCCGGCGTGTTGCCGTCCGCCGACACCAGTGTCTGGAGCGCCTGCACCAGTCGCCAGGCCGGGCTGTCCACCACCGCCTTGTAGCTCGAATGGATGTCGGTGGCCGGCCCGCGCCCCCATGCCTCGCCCGACGCGACCAGCTCCAGCTCGATCACCCCCTTCGCCCAGATTGACCGACACCGCACCGTCCGTCCGGTCCTGCCAGCTCGCCGGGATGATCACACCCGAACAGCGCTTCAGCGCCGCCAGCATCGCGCTCTGCTACCCCTTCTGGTTCGTCGCGCCGCGGCCCAGCATCATGCGGCCCAGCCCCGGCCATTCGACGATCTGCCCCTCTAGCGGCGGCGACGACCATTCGGCCGCGTCGAACTGCTTGACGTCGTACATGAAGTACAAGCCCAGCGTCCGCTTGGCGCCGTTGTCCATCACCCCGAATACGCTCGGCGCGCCCGCCGTCGGCACGCATTGGACCCGCGCGAAGCCTGCGTCCCTGGCCAGCTCCATCATGCGCGCGCAGCCGCGCTCCATGTCGCGGTCCTCGGCGGCGATCGACGGCAGCGCGATCCAGTCGCGCAAGCGCTGGACCGACAGGTCGTGCCCGCGCCCGATCGCCCTTTTCAGGCGCTCCGCATCGCCGCCTTGCGCGAGCTCCGCGCCCGGCGCGAGCAGAGCCGCCCCCGCCGCCGCCCCGCCCAGCACGCCCCGTTTGTCGATCCAAATCCGCGGCTCCTTCCGGTCCGAACGCATCCGACCGTGTGCCGCCCCGGCCGGCCAGCGCGATAGGCGACTGGAACGGCCCTTAAACCATTCAGGCGCATCCTCGCCCGGTCAGGAGGGGAGCCACGACCATCATGCACGCGGGATATGCGGACATTCTCTGCCCGGATTACAGCTTCGCCACCGGCTGCAACGCGCCCAAGGCGCGCGGCACGCTGGTCCAGATCGGCGTCAACCGCGGCGCGATCTTCGAGATCGTCGCGATCGAAGGCGAAACCGCCTGGATCCGCGAACCCGTCACCTACCGCGGCGAGTCGCTGATCCCGCTCGCCCGCCTCCGCGTCGCCTATCCCGCGCTGGGATAATCGGCGAGGTCGCACGGCAGGTCGACCCGCCAGAAGCGCGTCGCCACGCCCTCGATCCCGAAATCGTTGTCGTTGACCAGGAGCAGCGATCGCGGAGAAAGTAGCGCCACCCCCTCCAGGTCCGCGCCCAACCCGGGCAGGTCGTCGCTGCTCAGCAACAATCGCTTGGCCAGCACCGGCAGGCCCGTCGCGCCGTCCGCGCTCAGCTCCTCGACGGTCGGGCGCGTGCCCTCGCTCAGAAATTCCGCATCGAGCGTCGCAGACTCCTTCAGCTCGACCAGATAGAGCTTGGTCGTCAGCGACACGCGCTCCAGCACCATCAGCCGGTCGGACCCGACCGCGACGATCTCGCTCACCTTGACGTCCGAACGCCCGACCTCGCCCGCCTCCGAGTCGCGCCGGAAGCTCTCCGGCGCATCGAGCGGATACAGCCACTCCGCCGCGACCGCGCCCGTTCCGGCGTCCAGCCGCCACAGCCGCACATGCCGCGCCCGCTCGTGCGTGGCGTCGTCGGGGTGCGACAGTGGGCTCTGGAAGGCCAGATGAAGCCACCGCTCGTCGGGCGACAGCGCGATCGCCTCGAACCCGCGATTGAGCCGCCGCCGCGCCGCGATCGCCGGCAATGCTCCCTCCACTGGATAAAGCGCGCCCGCGAACAGGTCCTCGCACCCCGCGGGCACCCACCGCACCGCGACCGCGCCGTCCGCGCCGACCCTGAGCAGCGACGGGCCGTACTCGTCGCCGACCCAAAAGCCGCCGTCGCTAAGCGGCGCGACTCCTTCGCTGTCCGCACCCGACGGATCGGGCGCGATGACCCTGCCGTCGATCCCGATCGCGGGCTCGCTCCTGTTGTTCGGCCCGCCCGGAACGGGCAGACCCGACAAGGTCCGACCCGCCGCATCGCGCAACGGGACCGTACGCACGATCTCGACCCGGTCGACTCCGACGCGCAACTCGGACAGCGCCGGCCCGATCTCCAAGCTCGGCATCACCTTCGCTCCGTCGCTGCCGCGATGCTCGGCCAGGTGCCCAAGCCCATAGCGCTCCACCGCCAGTCTCACCTTCAGGTTCGGACCCCGGTCCCCCACCGCCCAGATCCGTCCGTCCGGCCCGGTCGCCAACCCCGAACCGACCCCGCGCGTTACCTTGAGCTCGCCACCCGGCAGGTCCAGCCGCGCCAGCACCTCGTCCTCGAACCGCAGTTCGGCCACCCTGATCGCCGCATCCGTCATCCGCCCCGAACGCGTAGGGTCAGGGTTCGGCACCGTTGCCCTCCCCCGCCCGCTCGCCTACGTCCCGGCGCCATGAAGCTCATCATCGGCAACAAGGCCTATTCCTCCTGGTCGCTGCGCGGCTGGCTCGCCGCCAAGCACAGCGCCCTGCCGTTCGAGGAGGTGGTCGTGCCCCTCTACGACGCCGAATGGGACAAGCGCCGCGAGGGCGACGAGTTCGCCCCCTCGTCGGGCAAGGTGCCGATCCTGTGGGACGGCGACGCGGTGGTGTGGGACAGCCTGGCCATCATCGACTATCTGGCGGACAAGGTCGGCCGCGAGCGGTTCTGGCCCGCCGACGACGCGCCGCGCGCGATGGCGCGCTCGATGGCGGCCGAAATGCATTCCTCCTTCACCGCGCTCCGCCGCAAGCACCCCATGAACATCCGCCAACAGTTCGCAGGCGTCCGCCCCGACGACGACGTGCTGGTCGAGCTCCGCCGGGTCATGGAGCTGTGGGCGCAGGCCCGCGCGCGCTTCGGCGGCACGGGCGATTTCCTGTTCGGGCGGTTCGGCGCGGCCGACATCATGTTCGCGCCCGTGAT
>CAXTFF010000194.1:0-4416 GCA_964243325.1 uncultured Sphingomonas sp. | reverse complement strand
TCGCTGTAGAAATACCCGGCGGACAGGTTGAACGGCGTCTCGAACGGAACCGCCCAAGCGAGGTTGGCCTGCCCAGTGTAAAGCCGCTCGTCGAGTTCGCTGAAATCGACCTCGGCACCCGATTGATTGCTCAGGCGATTGACGTAATCGTTGATCTGGCCTTGCGCATATTCGTACCGGAACGACCGCTCATAGGGGCTGTCGCGGCGCGTCTTGGCGTAGGCGCCGCGCCCGTCGAACGAGACGTTCCCGAACTTGAACTCGCCCACCAGCTGCGTGTCGATCAGCTCGCGCTCGAACCAGCGCGTCGCCTGGTCGACGAAGGGCTGGATGCCGACGTTGGGGTTCGCGACGACCGCCGGGTCCGCGCCGATCGGCCCGAAATTGCCCGTGAAGCCGCGCGCCGCGCGCCCCTGCTTCAGCGTGTCGTGGATGTAGAGGTTGGTGAAGCGGATGCGGTTGTCGCCGAACTCCGCGCCGAAACCGAGCAGTCCGTTGACCAGCGCCCGGTTGTCGGTGAGCCCGGTCTGGAAATCGCTGTCGATGTTCGCGTCCGCGTCGGTGGCGAGCTGCTGGCGGATGTCGCGGGTGCGCCAACCGTTCGACAGCGCGCCCGCGCCGATCACGCCGAAGCGGACGCCGCCCACGTCGATCGAGGTGCCGAAGCTCGCCTCGTACGAATAGTTGGCGGGCAGCTGGTTGTTCTGCAGCAGCAGCGACGTCTGCGCGTTGTTGAGGTTGATCGCGTCGGACACGCCGACATCCCGGTTGTTGCGCCCGGCGTCCTTGATAAAGCCCGGCACGTCGCGCACGCCGCTGTCGTAACCCGTCCAGTCGTACTTGCCGCCGTCATAGACGTAGCCGAGCTCGCTGGTGGTCACGGTGTCCGCGCCGATCGAACCGCCGATCTGGAGAAAGGACTCGTCGGGCACCGCGCGCGTCGTCAGGTTGATGACGCCGCCGCCGAACTCGGCCGGGTAGTTCACCGAATAGGTCTTCTGGACGACCGCCGACGCGGTAACGTTGGTCGGGAAGATGTCGAGAGGGACGACCCGGCGCAGCGGCTCGGGGCTCGGCAGCGGCGATCCGTTGAGGAGCGACGAGGAGTAACGGTCGCCCAGCCCCCGGACATAGACGAAGCCGTTGCCGACCAGCGACAGGCCCGTCACGCGGCTGAGCGCGCCCGCGATGTCGCCCTCGCCCGTCCGCGCGATGTCGGCGGTCGACAGGACGCTGACCACTTCGGCCGATCGCCGCTGGACGTTGGGGATGCGCGATCCGGTGACGACGATGTCGTCGGCGGGCGCGGTGCCGCCGGGGCCGGAAATCTCCACCTCCTCCTGGGCCGCGCCCGTGGCGCCCGCCGACGGATCAACCGACTGGCCGCCGGGCGCGCCCGACTGGCCGCCCGTGCCGGTGGGTACGCTGCCGACACCGCCGCTGTTGGTGGGCGACGCGGTGCCGCCGGTCGCCTGGCCCCAGGCGACGGCGGGCGCGAGCGCGGTGCTCGCGAGGAGAACGGATAGGATGGTGATCTTCATGACTGCCCCGACGCTGGATTTCGGTGGCGGGCGACCCCCTCGGTCGCCCGCCCATGTGGGTCAGCTCGCGGGCGCCGCCGTGCAGGCCGCGCTGTTCGCGCCGAAATTGGCGCGGTTCGAATTGCAGGTCCAGCGCTGGAAGCTGGTGTCGTTCGCCCCGCTCACCGCGCCCACGAAGGCCGTGTTCACCAAGAACGCCGATCCGGCGGCGTTGATCGTCGCCGCGTTGAACGGCGTCGCCGTGCTCGCCGCGCCCGTGGGCAGGAAGCCGTTCAGGATCGCGCCCGCCGCCTCGTTGTTGTTGCTCCCCGGCGCGGCCGTGAAGACGGCGCGCTGCTCGTCCACCGTGACGGTGATGCCGTTCACGGTGGTGGTGGCGAAGGGCGTCGCGCAGTTGAACAGCACCGAGTTGAAGATCGGCGGCCCCTGGTCGTCAAGCGCGGCGTTGGCGGCGCGGATGGTCGTCTTGTCGGTGGCGCTGGTCGCGCCCGCCACGATGTTCAGGCACGCGCCCGGGCTCGTCACCAGCCCGTTGACGAAGCGCGCATCCGCGCCGCCGCGCAGGCGGATCGCGGCGTTGGTCGCGGTCGAGGTCGACACGAAGGTGAAGTTGGCCAGATTGTAGCGCTGGCGCGGCGTCGCGTCCTCCGCGCCGTTCGAGTCGATCTCGGTCGAATAGTTGTCGGCCGTCGCGTTGTTCGGCCGCTGGATCGCGAGCACGAACTGCGCGAAGCCCTGCCAACCCACGTCTGTATCCAGCCCGTCGTCGTCCGCGCCGGTGATCGCCAGATAGCGCAGATTGGTGCGGCCGCCGAAGATCTCGATCCCGTCGTCCGAGCTGTTGTGGACCTGCACGCGGTCGACGACCGTGCCCGACCCCGTGCCGCCGAGCGTCAGGCCCTGCAGCTCGTTGTTGGGGCTGATGATCGTCCCCGAATAGCGGATCTGGACGTAGCGGACGACGCCCGAGCTGTCGGTCGGCGTCGCGCCGCCGTAGAGCGCCGTCGTGGTGCCCTCGACCACGTTCTCGCACTGCGCCGTGCCGCCGACGGCGCCCGCGGCCAGGCAGTTGGAGATGGGCGCGCGGCCCGCCATGATGATGCCGCCCCACAGGCCCTGGCTGTCCTCGGTCACGCCGCCCGTCAGGTTCTGCTGCGCGGTGAATACGATCGGCAGGGCCTCCGTGCCGTCGGCCACCATCTGCGACCCGCGATTGACGACCAGGAAGTCGTTGTCGGCGTTCGTCGTGTTCGCATAGACGACCACGCCCGGCGCGATCGTCAACGACGCCGCGCCGCCCGTCGCGCCGGTGCTGCCGGTGTCCACGCCGACATCGACGCGGCCGTTCAGCTCATAGGCGACGCCCGTCACGCGCGGCAGCGACAGCGCGCCGGTGATCAGCGTCGGAAGGCGGCAGCTGCGGTATACCGTGCCGATCACGCCCACGTCGCTGGTGCCCGTCGGGCAAGCGGCGGCCGGGCCGGATGTCGGCGTCGGCGTGGCGGTCGGCGTCGGGCTGGGCGTCGGGGAAGGCGCGGGCGTCGGCGTGGCGGGCACGATCAGCACGCCCTCGCCCGGCGAGGCGACGCTGTCCGACCCGTCGCACGACGCGAGCGCGAGGCAGGCGGTGCCCGCCAGAAGGATGCGGTTGATCCGCTTGAAGCTGGCCATGACTGTAACTCCCGGTCGAACGTTGGCGTGCGGGCGATCGCCCGGAATCGACCCGGATGCCCCCGATCGATCTCAGGCGTCCAATTAGGCGCGGCGCATGACGGGTCCGGGTCTGTTCGGCGTCGCGGGCGTGACAGCGTGGTTACGAATGTGTGACGGTGCGGTTTTGGAACGAGCTACGCGCTCCGCCCCGATCGCACCGCGCGACGATGAATCCTTTGATTCGGCCGTGCGTTAACCACGTCGGAGCCCCGCCGCCCCCGGCCCGGGCATCCCGTTCCGCGCCCCGCCGGCCGCGTACCGGCGGGGCGATGACGCCGACGCCGGATACGATAAAGCCCGCCGGTCGCGCGACCGGCGGGCCTGATGCTGGTGGGCGCGACAGGGATTGAACCTGTGACCCCACCCGTGTGAAGGGTGTGCTCTACCGCTGAGCTACGCGCCCGAAACCCGTTCGGAAGCGGCGCGTCTAGCCAGCGCCCGTCGCCCTGTCCAGCGTGTTAGTTCACCGAGTCCTTCAGGCCCTTGCCCGCCTTGAACTTGGGCTGGGTCGACGCCTTGATGCTCATGGGCTCGCCCGTGCGCGGGTTGCGGCCCGTGGACGCCTTGCGCTTGGACACGGTGAAGGTGCCGAAACCGACCAGCCGCACCTCGTCGCCCTTCTTGAGCGCGGCCGAGATAGCGTCGAACACCGATTCGACCGCCTTGACCGCATCGCCCTTGGTCAGGCCCGAATGATCGGCGACGGTCGCGATCAGCTCCTGCTTGTTCATGCCCCAAAGGCCCCCTGCCATACCGATTGCGCGAGGGCTCGTGCCCCCAGCCGCGTACGTCCAATAAGCCGGGGGCCCGCCGTGCTGTCAAACGAATCCGCCGCCGTTCGCGGTGAACGGCGGCGGAGTTGTGCCTTAGTGGTGCAATTCGCCGCCGACCGGCGCGACACCCGGAGGCGGCATCGCGGCGAGCTCGTCCGCGTCCGTCCAGTCGATCGCCTCCAGCGGCGCGGTGAGCGCGAGCCTGAGCACCTCGTCCACATGGCTGACCGGGATGATCGTCAGCCCGTCCTTGATCGACGCGGGCACGTCGGCCAAGTCCTTCTCGTTCTCCTGCGGGATCAGCACCGTCTCGATGCCGCCGCGCAAGGCCGCCAGCGGCTCCTCCTCCACCCAGACGTTCGCCAGCACACGCCCGCGCAGCGTCACTT
>CAXTFF010000193.1:0-4425 GCA_964243325.1 uncultured Sphingomonas sp. | reverse complement strand
CCCTCCACCAGGGCGTCCGCTTCGAGCGCCGCCTGTTCCACGGCCTGTTCGGGACCGACGACCAGACCGAGGGCATGGCCGCGTTCGTCGAGAAGCGGCCGGGCGACTGGACGGGGAAGTGATCCTCGTCACCCCGGGGCTTGACCCGGGGTCCCGCTTCTCCTTTGCGCGGGTCGAGGTAGCGGGACCCCGGCTCAAGGCCGGGGTGACGAGGTAAGCAGGAGGTCGAGTGGCACGCGTCGCATTCATCGGGCTGGGCAACATGGGCGGCGGCATGGCCGCGAACCTGGCCAAGGCGGGCCACGACGTCCGCGCGTACGACCTTTCCCCGCAAGCGCTCGCCCGCGCCAAGGAGGCCGGGTGCCTGCCCGCCGACAGCGCCCAAGCAGCGGTCGACGGCGCGGAGGCGGTGGTGACGATGCTCCCCGCGGGCACGCACGTGGAGGCGGTCTACGCCGATCTGGTCGGCCGCGCCCGGCCCACCGCGATCCTGATCGACTGCTCCACCATCGACGTCGCCACCGCCAGGCGCGTGGCCGACACCGCGCGCGCGCGCGGGCTAATGGCGGTCGACGCCCCCGTGTCGGGCGGGATCGCGGCGGCGAACGCGGGCACGCTGACCTTCATGGTCGGCGGCGCGTCGGAAGCCTTTGCCCGCGCCGAGCCGTACCTGTCCGACATGGGCCGCGCCGTGATCCACGCCGGCGGCAACGGCGCGGGGCAGGCGGCCAAGATCTGCAACAACATGCTGCTCGGCGCGGAGATGGTCGCGACGTGCGAGGCGTTCCTGCTCGCGCAGAAGCTCGGGCTCGACCCCCAGCGCTTCTACGACATCGCCAGCGTGTCGTCGGGCCAGAGCTGGTCGATGACGAGCTACTGCCCCGTCCCCGGCGTCGGCCCCGAAACCCCCGCCGACCGCGACTACCAGGGCGGCTTCGCGGCCGCGCTGATGCTGAAGGACCTGCGGCTGGCGATGGAGGCCGCCCGCGGCGCGGGCGCGACCGTGCCGATGGGGGCGAAGGCGGCCGAGCTGTACGAGGCGTACGCAGCGGAGGGGCAGGGCAGCACCGACTTCTCCGGGATAATCCGGATGCTGGGTCGGACCCTCTCCTAATCCTCCCCCGGAGGGGGAGGGGGACCGCCGGCCCCCTTGGGCCGGTGGTGGAGGGGTAGCTCTCCACCGACACCGCCTGCGGCATGGACGATCTGCCGCACGACCGCGTCCAGGTCGGTCAACACATTTACCGCCCGCACCCTGAGCGTCCGTACGCCCTGCGCCGCGATCCATGCGTCGCGTGTCTCGTCCCGAACCGGCCGGTCACCTCGTCCGTGCGCCTCACCATCCACCTCGACCGCGAGCTTGTATCTCGGGCAGAAGAAGTCGATCGCGTACGGCCCCGCCGGGCTCTGGTGCCGGAACCGGAGCCCGCCCGGCCGCGCCTTCAGCGCGCGCCACAGCACGATCTCCGGCCAGGTCATCTCCCGCCGGAGCCTCGCGGCCATGCGTTGCGTGCTCTTGGGGCCGTGGAGCATGTCGAGAGCTACCCCTCCACCATTCGCCCAAGTGGGCGAACGGTCCCCCTGCCCCTCCGGGGGAGAGTCAAGAAGGCGTCAGTCCGCATCCGGCCCGAGCGTCGGGTCCAGGTCCCTGGGCCGCACGAACCGCACCAGCTCGCCCCCGCCCGACGCCACGTCCGCCCACTCCTCCACCTCGAACCGCATCACCGCCACGCTCGCGGTCGGGTATTTCTCCTCCACCGCGTCGCGCGGCCCGTCGCCGCCGGGCACCAGCATCAGCACCAGATCCTCCAGCCCCGGATTATGCCCGACCACCAGCGCCGCGTGCGCCGACGCGGGCAGCCCGCGCACCACCTCCAGCAGCGTCGCGGCGCTCGCGAGGTAGATGCGCCGGTCCTCCACGATCTCCGGCATCCGCCCGTACCCGTCCGCGAACGCCGCCAGCGTCTCGCCCACGCGCACCGCCGGGCTCGCGACGAGGTGGTCGAACACCGCCGCCTCGCCCCGCAGGTGCCGCCCCATCGACGCCGCCGCGCGCCGCCCCTTGGCGTTCAAGGGCCGGTCGAAATCGCGCTGCACGGTGTCGTCCCAGCTCGACTTGGCGTGGCGCAGCAGGGTGAGCGTCTTCATGGGGCGGCTTTCAGACGGAGAGGGCCGCCCCTTGCCCGATCGGCCCCCCGAGCGAAAGCCGCGACCGCACCCGCCCGACCGCCTCGTCCAGCGTCACGCGCGCCACTTCCACCCCCGGCGGGAACGCGCCGAGCAACCGCGACGGCATCGCCGCCGACAGCAGCACGAACGCGCCCCGGTCGTCCGCCCGCCGGATCAGCCGCCCGAACGCCTGCGCCAGCCGCGCGCGCACGATCCGGTCGTCATAGGCCGACCCGCCCCCCGCCAGCTTGCGCGCGGCGTGGAGCACCGTCGGCTTGGGCCAAGGCACCCCCTCCATCACCACGAGCCTGAGCGAATGGCCCGGCACGTCCACCCCGTCGCGCAGCGCGTCGGTGCCCAGCAGCGACGAATGCGGATCGTCCCGGAAGATGTCGACCAAAGTCCCCGTATCGATCGGATCGACATGCTGCGCGTGGAGCGGCAGTCCCTCGCGCGCCAGCCGGTCGGCGATGCGGCCGTGAACCGCCCGCAACCGCCGGATCGCGGTGAACAGCCCCAGCGTCCCCCCCTCCGCCGCGACGATCAGCCGGGCGTAGGCGTTGGCGAGCGCGGGCAGGTCGCCGCGCTTCACGTCCGTCACGATCAGCACCTGCGCGTGCGCGGGATAGTCGAACGGGCTCGCCGCCTCGAACCGGGTCGCCGCGCGGCCCAGATGCGGCGCGCCCACCCGCGCCTCGGCGGTCGCCCAGTCGCCCCCGCCCGTCAGCGTCGCCGAGGTGACGAGCGCCCCATGCGCGGGCTTCAGCACCACCTCCGCGAAGGGCCGGGTCGGATCGAGCCAATGCCGGTGCAGCCCGACATCGAACTCGCGCCCCTCCACGCGGTCGACACTAAGCCAATCGACGAAGTCCGGGTCCGCCGGGCCACCGACCCGCGCGAGCAGCGCCAGCCACGCCGCCACCGTCTCCGCGCGCCAGCCGATCGACGCGATCGCCCCCTCGACCCGCGCGCGCGCCGCCGCGTCCATCCAGTCGGGCGCCTCCGCCAGCACCGCCTGCAACCGCTGGCCCAGCGTCACCAGCGGCCGCAGCAGCGCGTCGAGCGCGTGGGCGGCGGGCCCCGCCGCCTCCAGCAGCGCGGCCGAGGGCTCGGCCAGTTCGGTCTCCAGCCCGTAGCCCGCATCGTCCCCGCCCTCGGCGCGCGCGAAGGCGAGCCCCCGCACGGCCGCGAGCAGCGTCTCGACCGCCCCGAACGGCTGCCCTTCGCCCAGCCGCCCCAGCCACCCGTCGGACGCCAGCGCCCCCGCCGCCGTCACCGCGTCGGCGATCGCGCGCGCCCCCGCCTCGTCGTAGCTCGCCACGTCCGACAGCCGCGCCGCGAGCCCGCGCCTGCGCCCGCGCCCGCCCGCCTCCGGCCCGACGATCCACCGCCGCAGCTCGATCGTCTCTCCGCCCGTCAGCGCGGTCGCGAACATCGCGTCGGCCGCGTCGTGCAGGTGGTGTCCCTCGTCGAAGACGTAGCGCGTCGGCCGCGTCGTCGTCTCGCGCCCGCGCGCCGCGTTGACCATCACCAGCGCATGGTTGGCGATGACGATGTCCGCCTCCGCCGACGCCCGCGCCGCCCGCTCGATGAAGCATTTGCGGTAATGCGGGCACCCCGCATAGACGCACTCGCCCCGCCGGTCGGTCAAGGCGGTCGGGCCGTTCCGCCGGAACAACGTCGGCAGCCACCCCGGCAGGTCGCCTCCCACCATGTCGCCGTCGGCCGTGTACGCCGCCCAGCGCGCGACGAGCTGCGCCAGCACCGCCGCCCGGCCTGAGAACCCGCCCTGGAGCGCATCCTCCAGATTGAGCAGGCACAGGTAGTTCTCGCGCCCCTTGCGCGTCACCACCTTGGCGCGCCGCTCCGCCTCGTCCGGGAACAACCGCGCGGTCTCGCCCGCCAGCTGCCGCTGGAGCGCCTTGGTGAAGGTCGACACCCACACCGCCCCGCCCGCCCGCTCCGCCCACAGCGACGCGGGCGCGAGATAGCCCAGCGTCTTGCCGATCCCCGTCCCCGCCTCGGCGAGCACCAGGTTGGGCGCGTCCCGCATCGTCCGCGGCGCGAACGCCTGCGTGACGGCGGCGGCATAGGCGCGCTGCCCCGCCCGCCGCTCCGCGCCCACACCCGTCAGAGCGGTAAGCCTGGCTTCCGCCTCGGCGGGCTCGACCGCGACCGTGCGAGGTGCTGGCCGGGGCGCCGCCTCCTCCCATTCGGGCAGCCGCGAAAACAGCCACCGCTCGCCCGCCGCCGGCC
>CAXTFF010000192.1:0-4431 GCA_964243325.1 uncultured Sphingomonas sp. | reverse complement strand
GATCACCGCCACCGCGTCGGCGCGCGCCACCGCCCAATCCTCCAGCGCCCGCGTAGCGCGTTTGTCCGCCGACCCTCCGCGGCCCCTCCCGTCTCCGACCGCGGCATCCTCGCAGAACGCGCGTATCTCGTACACCAGCGGCAATCCCCGCCGCCGCGCGACCCACCACGCCGCCGCGGCGTCCAGCGCGGGCGAATGCGCGTGGAGCACGTCGGGCCGGAACGCGTCGACCGCCCGCCCGATCGCCCGCGCGAACCGGGCGAGACCCGCCGCCTCGCCGACCAGTCCGCCGCTCCGGCCCGCGGTCCGGTGGAACGTCAGCCCGTCCACGACTTCGACCGCCGCCTCGCCTTGCGTGTGCCGGGGCCCCGTCACCCCCGCGACCGTCCACCCCCGCGCCTCCTGCGCCTTCAATATGGCGCGGGTGCGGAAGCTGTAGCCGCTCTGCAGCGGCAGCCCGTGATCGAGGACGTGGAGGATGCGCATCGCCCGTGTCCCTGCCACGCGCCCGCTTAACGCCGCGTCAACCGCGCCCGGCTAGGCGGATCCGCGAAGGAAGGGCCGCGCGGACATGATCGACAATTTCGCGCTCGGCCTGACTCATGCGCTCATGCTGCTCGCCGCCTGGCGCCTGCTCCGCCGCCCCGATCTCGACCGCGAGCCGGGCGTCCGCGACCGTGCCGCGCGCAAAGGCCGGCCCGATGCGTGACCTCGCCTTCATCGCCTTCCTGGCCGCGCTGCTCGGGATCGGCCTGCGCCGCCCGTTCGTGTTCGTCCTCGCCTACGTCTATATCGACATCGTCTCGCCCCAGCGCCTGACCTACTACCTCCTCAACACCGTCCAGATCTCCGCGATCGCCGTCGCGCTGGCGTTCGGCGGCTGGCTCCTGGCCGACAGGAAGCGCGATGTCCGCGTGGCGCCCCGGCAGGTCCTCCTCGTCATCCTCCTGCTCTATTGCTGGATCACGACCACCTACGCCGACTTCCCCGTCCAGGCGCGCGACAAGTGGGACTGGGTGTGGAAGGCGCTCGCCTTCGCCGCGTTCCTCCCCCTCACGCTCCGCACCCGCCTGCGCATCGAGTCGCTCCTCCTGTTCATGGTCCTGTCCGCCGCCTCCATCATCATCGTCGGCGGCATCAAGACGCTCGCCAGCGGCGGCGGTTACGGCCAGCTGAACCTCATGGTCGACAACAACAGCGGCCTCTACGAATCGAGCACCATCGCCACCGTCGCGGTCGCGGTCGTCCCCGTGATCCTCTGGTTCACCCGCCACGGCACCGTCTTCCCCCCCGACTGGCGGGTGAAGGGCTTCGCCTGGGCGCTCGCCTTTTCGTGCCTGCTGATCCCGATCGGCACCTCCGCGCGCACGGGCCTGCTGTGCACCGGCCTCCTCGCCCTGCTCATGCTCCGCGACGCCCGCCGCAAGCTCCTGTATCTGGGCCTGATCGGCTCGGCCGCGCTCCTCGCCGTCCCGTTCCTGCCCTCCGCCTTCACCGAGCGGATGGGCACCATCGGCGGCTACCAGTCCGACAGCTCCGCCTCCACGCGCCTGGCCGTCTGGCGCTGGACGATCGACTATGCCCGCGAGCACCCGTTCGGCGGCGGCTTCAACACCTACCTCCAGAACAAGCTCCGCTTCGACACGATCAGGACCGACGCGACCGGCGGCGTCGTCCAGGCCCGCCAAGAGGTCGATCAGGCCCGCGCCTTCCATTCCGCCTATTTCGAGATGCTGGGCGAACAGGGCTATCCCGGCCTCGTCCTCTGGCTCCTCATCAACGTCTCGGGCCTCCTGCGCATGGAGGTGCTGCGCCGCCGCTACCGCACGGCCGAGGCGTGGGCGTCCGAACTCGCCACCGCGCTCCAGGGCGCGCACGCGGTGTACCTGTTCGGCGCGGCCTTCGTCGGCATCGCGTTCCAGCCGTTCGTGTTCATGCTGGTGGGCACCCAGATCGGGCTGGATACCTATCTCGGCCGCCTGCGCGCCGAGTCGCGCCTCCGCCCCGTCCGCGTCCGGAACACCAGCCCCGAGTCGATCATTCCATCGGCAGCATGAGCACCCTTCCCGACCAGATCGTCTACTCCGACGACAGCGCCCCCGGCATCACCCGCCAGAAGCATGAGGACGGCTGGGCCTACGCCGACGCCAAGGGGACACCGATCACCGACGAGGCGGAGATCGAACGCCTCAACCGGATCGGCCTTCCCCCCGCCTACCGCGACGCCTGGTTCTGCCCGAACCCGGGCGGCCACATCCAGGCGGTCGGCTGGGACGAGAAGGGCCGCAAGCAATACCGCTACCACGCCGGCTTCCGCGAGGCGCAGGAAGCCGCCAAGTACGAGCGCACCGCCGCCTTCGGCCGCGCGCTCCCCAAACTGCGCAAGAAGGTCGACTCCGACCTCGCCATGCGCGCGCTGCCCAAGGACCGCGCGGTCGCGGCGGTCGTCCGCCTGCTCGACCGCGGCAACCTGCGCGTCGGCAACGAGGACTACGTCAAGACCAACCAGTCCTACGGCGCCACCACGCTCAGGAAGAAGCACGCCGAACTGCGCGGCTCCACGCTGAAACTCCAGTTCAAGGCCAAGTCGGGCAAGATGCGCGCGCTCCGCATCACCGACCGCTCGCTGTCGAGCGTCGTCAAGAAGTGCCAGGACCTGCCCGACCAGCATCTGTTCGGCTATCTCGACGAACACGGCGCGGCCCACCCCGTCAGCTCGTCGGACGTCAACGCCTACATCAAGGCCGCGACCGGCGAGGACTTCACCGCCAAGAACTTCCGCACCTGGGCCGCCAGCCTGATCGCCTTCGAGGCGATCGCGCAGGCTGAGGAGGACGTGACGCTCAAGACGCTGCTCGCCCCCGTCGTCGAGAAGCTCGGCAACACCCCCGCGGTGGCCCGGCGCTCCTACGTCCACCCCCACCTGATCGACCTGGTGAAGGAGGGCCAGCGCGAGTTCCGCGCCGCCCTGAAGCTTCCGCGCACCGCCAAATACCTCACCCGCACCGAACGCGGCCTGATCCATTTCCTCGAGCGCGACGTTGTCCCCGTGCTGGAGGAAGCCGCCGAGGAGGCGATGGAGGCGGCCTGAGGCCGCCCGCTCTCCCCACCTCGTCGCCCCGGGGCTTGACCCGGGGTCCCCCTTCTGACGCCGGTTCCGCATGACCACCCCCATCCGCGCCCAGACCCGCGACTTCTTCCTTTCGATCGGCGACTGGCTCCAGAGCCACTGGCTCGAGATCGGGATCGCCACCGGCTTCGGCCTGCTCATCGTCCTCGCGCTGAAAGCGCTCCGCAGGCTCGGCGGCATGCTCTGCGCGCGCGACCGGAGCCTGAACGGCTGGGGCCGCGTGGTCGGCCGCGCGCTGGCCCGCACCAACGACTTCTTCATCGTCACCCTCGCCGTTCGCCTCGTCACCCGCTACGGCGGCGCGCCCGCGCAGGTCGGCGAGGCCGTCGGCTTCTTCTTCACGATCGCCGTCGTGTTCCAGGTCGCGATCTGGGTGCGCGAGCTGATCCTGGGCGCGGTCGAACGCCGCACCGAGGGCGAGCATGGCGGCGAAGCGCTGGGCTCCGCGCTCGGGCTGATCCGCCTGCTCGTCACCGTCGCGCTGTTCGCGGTCGCGCTGATCGTCGTGCTCGACAATATCGGCGTCAACGTCACCGGCCTGGTCGCGGGACTGGGCGTCGGCGGCATCGCGATCGGCCTGGCGGCCAAGGGCATCTTCGACGACCTGTTCGCCGCGCTCGCCATCATCCTAGACCGCCCGTTCCGGCGCGGCGACGCGATCGCCTACGACCAGACCAACGGCACCGTGGAGGAGATCGGCCTCAAGTCCACCCGCATCCGCGGCGTCGACGGCGAACAGCGCGTGATCGCCAACAAGGTGCTGCTCGACAAGGAACTCAGGAACAACACCAGGCGCGAGCGCCACCACGTCAAATGGACGCTGGGCTTGGCGCGCGAGACGCCACCCGACCGGCTCGAACGCCTGCCGGGCATCCTCCGCGAGATCGTCGAGCAGGCGGGCGAGACCTTCACCCGCGCCGGCCTGGTCGGCTTCGCCCCCGCCGCGCTCACCTTCGAGCTCGAGTTCGACAGCGCGTCGAGCGACTTCCAGGCCCATTACGACACCCGCCACCGCATCGCCCTGGCCATCCTCCGCCGCTTTCAGGCGGAGGGCATCGTCATGCCCTACCCTACCCAAGAAGTGCGCGTGGTAAGCCCCTCCTCTTCAGAGGAGGGGTTTGGGGAGGAGAACGCCGGTCGCCGGGTAGGCGCCTTGGTCTGATACGGAACCTGCCATGCCAGACGACTTCGTCCGCGACTTGCGCCACAACATGACCAAGCCCGAAGTCCGGCTCTGGCGTCATCTGTCCCGAAAGCAGCTAGGCGGGTTCAAGTTCCGCAAGCAGCACCGCATCAACGGC
>CAXTFF010000191.1:3573-4443 GCA_964243325.1 uncultured Sphingomonas sp. | reverse complement strand
ACGCGCCCGCGGCGACGGACCTGTACGCGCCCGCGGCGACGGACCTGTACGCGCCCGCGGCGACGGACCTGTACGCGCCGGGCTGACGCACCCGGCGCGCCGCTTGTCGCGCCCAAACGGCGCGCCTAAGCCCGGCGGCGATGCCCGCCCAGACCACGACCGACCTCCATTGGTGGCAGACCCGGCTGTTCGTCGCGCTGGCCGCGCTCGCCGCGACGATCCCGCTCTGGTGGCCCGACATACCCCCGCTCGTCGACCTGCCCGGGCATATGGGCCGCTACCGCGTGCAGCTGTCGGACGCGCCGCATCTGGCGGGCTGGTACGATTTCCGCTGGCAGGTGATCGGCAACCTTGGCGTCGACCTGCTGATCGAGCCGTTCGGGCGGCTGTTCGGGCTGGAGCGCGGGGTCAAGCTCATCGTCCTGGCGATCCCCGCGCTCACGGTGGCGGGGCTGCTGTGGATCGCGCGCGAGGTGCATGGGCGCATCCCCGCGACCGCCCTGTTCGCGCTGCCGCTGGCCTACGGCTATCCGTTCCAGTTCGGCTTCGTGAACTTCGCCTTGTCCATGGCGCTCGCCCTGAACCTGTTCGCGCTCTGGCTCCGGCTCGCGCGGCTGGGACGGCTTCGCCTGCGCGCGGCGTTGTTCGTGCCCGCCTCGTGCCTGCTGTGGCTCTGCCACACCTTCGGCTGGGGCGTGCTGGGCGTGCTCGCCTTTTCCGCCGAGCTGATCCGCCAGCATGATCTGATGACCGAGCGGCGCGGCGATGCCGGCCGCCATGTCGGGATATGTGAACGGATCCGGCGCGGGCATTGGATCGAGGCGTGGTTCAAGGCCGGGCTGCACTGCCTGCCGCTGGCGCTGCCGATGG
>CAXTFF010000191.1:0-3563 GCA_964243325.1 uncultured Sphingomonas sp. | reverse complement strand
GAGCTGATCCGCCAGCACGACCTGGCCGACGACTCGTGAGGTGTAGATCTCGGGGGTCGGCGGATCGTGGAGCGCGCGGGGCTGGGCTGCCTGCCGCTGGCGCTGCCGATGGCGCTGATGGTGTTCTGGCGGGCGGGCGACCACGTCACCGGCCGAACGGGCGACTGGTTCAACTGGCGCGGCAAGTTCAGCTACGTCACGATGATCCTTCGCGACCGATGGCTGGCGTTCGATGTCGCCTCGGCGGCGATCCTGTATCTCATCCTGTTCCGGGGCGTGCGGAACGAGCGGATCGAATATTCGCGCAACCTGGCGCTCTCGGCGCTGTTCCTGCTGCTGGTCTTCTTCCTGCTGCCGCGCGTGGTGTTCGGGTCGGCCTATGCGGACATGCGGCTGATCCCGTTCGCGGTGGCGATCGCGCTGGTGGCGCTCCGGCCCCGGCGGGGGCTGTCGCCGAAGGGGGCGGCGACGCTGGCGGCGCTCGGCCTCGCCTTCTTCCTCGTCCGGCTGGGCGGGACGACGGCGAGCTACGCGCTCTACGACCGCAGCTACGACCGCGCGCTGGCCGCGTTGCCGCGGGTACCGATGAACGCGCGCCTGCTGACCTTCGTGGGGCGGAGCTGCCGCGACGAGTGGGCCTATTCGCGCCTCGAACACATCCCGGCGATGGCGCTGGTCCGTCGCCTCGCCTACTCCAACGACCAGTGGTCGATGCCGGGCGGCCAGCTGCTGACCACGCGCTATTACGCGTCGGGGCGGTTTTCGCACGACCCGAGCCAGATGGTGACGGACGTCCAGTGCCGGCGCGAGCTGTGGCGGCCGATCAGCCGCGCGCTCGCCGAGTTCCCGCGCGAGGCGTTCGATTACGTCTGGATCCTGCAGCCGCCGGCTTACGATCCGGCGCTGCTGCGCGGCCTGACGCCGGTGTGGCGCGACGGGTCCCACCTGCTGCTGCGGGTGGACGACCGCCGGCCTATCCCGCTTTCCGGAACGGGGTGAACGCCTCCAGATACTCGCGCTCGGCCGCCACCCCCTCGCGCTCGCGGCGCAGGAACCCGGCGACCGCCTCGCGGAAGTTGGGGTCGGGCAGGTGGTGCGCCGACCAGGTCGCGACGGGCGAATAGCCGCGCGCGAGCTTGTGCTCGCCCTGCGCGCCCGCCTCGACGAACTTCAATCCGCGCGCGATCGCGGCGTCGATCGCCTGGTAGTAGCAGAGCTCGAAATGGAGGAACGGCACCTCCTCGGTCGATCCCCAATAACGGCCGTAGAGCGTGTCCGCGCCGATCAGGTTGAGCGCGCCCGCGATCGGCCTGCCGTCCCGCTCGGCCAGGATCAGGAGCGTCCGGTCGCCCATCCGCTCGCCCAGCAGCGAGAAGAAGGCGCGCGTCAGGTACGGCTGGCCCCATTTGCGCCGCCCGGTATCCTGGTAGAAGCGCCAGAACGCGTCCCAATGCGCTTCGGTCAGCTCCGCGCCCGTCAGGTGGCGGATCGTCAGCCCCTCGACCGCGCCCGCGCGCTCCTTGCGGATCGCCTTGCGCTTCCTCGACGCGAGCGCGGCCAGGAAATCGTCGAAGGTGGCGTAGCCGTCGTTGGCCCAGTGGAACTGGACGCCCTCGCGGATCAGCCAGCCCGCCCTCTCGAACAGCGGCACCTGTCCGGGGCTGACGAAGGTGGCGTGCGCCGACGACAGCCCGTGCTGCTCGACGACAGCCTCCACCCCGGCGATGAGCGCGGGCGCGTCCGCCTCGTCGCGCAGCAGCAGGCGGGGGCCGGGCACCGGGCTGAAGGGCGCGGCGAGCTGGAGCTTGGGATAGTAACGCCCGCCCGCGCGCTCCCACGCGTCGGCCCAACCGTGATCGAACACGTACTCGCCCTGGCTATGGCTCTTGGCGTAGGCGGGGGCGACCGCGCGCGTCGCACCTCCTACGCCCTCGACGACGATCGGCACCGCCTGCCAGCCGGACCGGCCGCCGACGCTCCCCGACTCCTCCAGGATCGACAGGAAGGCGTGCGAGACGAAGGGATTGCCCGGGCCCGCGCAAGCGTCCCACTCCGCCGCGGGCAGCTGGCGGACGCCGTCGAGGATGCGGGCGGTGACGGCGGTCATCGGCTGGGGAGATAGGGAGCGGCCGCCCCGCCACCAACCCGCCCAGTCCATTCCGCTCAGTTCAGCTCGATGATCGCGTCGACCTCGACCGCCGCGCCCAGCGGCAGGGCGGCGACGCCGACGGCGGCGCGCGCGTGGCGGCCCGCCTCGCCGAACAACGCCGCCATCAGCTCGGACGCGCCGTTGGCGACCTTGGGCTGGTCGGTGAAGTCGGGGGTGGAATTGACGAACACGCCCAGCTTGACGATCCGGCGGACGCGGTCGAACCCGCCCAGCGCCGCCTTGACCTGCGCGACGACCATCAGGCCGCACAGGCGCGCGGCCTCCTGGCCTTCCTCGAGCGACAGGTTCCCGCCCAGGCGGCCGGTCACGACCCGGCCGTCGCGGAAGGGAAGCTGGCCCGACAGGTGGAGCATCCCGCCCGCCTCGACGGCGGGGACATACGCGGCGACGGGCGCGGCGGCGGGGGGAAGGACCAGGCCGAGCTCGGCCAGCTTCGCGTCGATCGGATCGGTCATGCCCCGCCCGCTGCCCCGCTCCCGATCAGGCGTCAAGTCGCGGCCGGGACTCCGGCCTCGAAGCGCGCCGCGATCCAGGCGCGCGCGTCGCGCCAGTCGTCGATCCGCGCGTGCGCGTGCGGCGCGGGGGCGATGTGCGGGGCGAGCTCGGGCTCCGACACCATGTGCAGCCGGTGGACGCCCGGCGCGTGCGTCGCGACCGATTCGTGGTGCATGGGCAGGTCGTCGACGAACACCGCGACGGTCGCGCCGTATTCCTCCACGAGCCGGGCGACGGGACCGCCCTTGCCGCCCGAATTGCACTGGACGCGCGCGTCGATGCCGAACCGGGCGAGCTGGTCGCTGCGGGGGCCGCGGCACTCGTCGCCGATGTTGGTGAGGATCACCACGTCCGCCCGCCCGCTCAAGGCCGCGAGCGCCTCGGCGGCGTGGGGCACGAGCGTCTGGCGCCCCATCTCGGCGGGGAAGAAGCCGCCCAGCAGCGACCACGCCTCCTCGGTCGCCGGGCGCTCGCCGGTGGACCGGTGGCGCAGCGTCCGGAACACCTCCGGATGGCCGACGGTGAAATCCATGTCGTGCGCCTCGCCCACCCAGTCGCCGAAATGGCGGACCATGTGGAGCAGCACCTCGTCGCAGTCGCAGATCAGGAGCGGCCTCACCGTTCCAGTTCCTCATGGGCGGCGACCAGCGCCTCGGGGCTCACCTCCAGCTCGTCGGCGCAGGCGAGCAGGTCGGGCTGGTGCGCCTCCAGGAAGCCCATAACCGCCGCCAGCACGGCGGGCTCGCCGGCCCGCCCGCGCAGGTCGGCGGGGTCGAGGCCGGTCACGTCGAGCAGGCGCTGCGCGCGGTCGGGCTCGCCCAGCGTCCAGACCAGCGCGCCGAGCGCGAGCGCGGCGGCGTCGGGTGTATCTTGTGGGCGCACTCGGTTATACCCTGGG
>CAXTFF010000190.1:0-4528 GCA_964243325.1 uncultured Sphingomonas sp. | reverse complement strand
GGCCAAGACCCGCGCCTATGCCTATCTGACGACGCCGGGCGACCGCAAGATCACCGAGACCGCGCAGAAGCGGCTGCAGGTGCTCGTGAATCTCGACACGCTCGGCGCCGGTTTCCAGATCGCCAGCCACGACCTCGACATCCGCGGCGCGGGCAACCTGCTCGGCGACGAGCAGTCGGGGCACATCAAGGAGGTCGGCTTCGAACTCTACCAGTCGATGCTGGAGGAGGCGATCATGGACGCCAAGGCGGGCGGGTTCGCGTCCCGCCCGCGCGACTTCTCGCCGCAGATCACGGTGGACGCGCCGATCCTGATCCCTGACGACTACGTTCCCGACCTCGACCTCCGCATGGGCCTGTACCGCCGCCTCAACGACCTGGACGAGGCGCGCGAGGTGGAGGCGTTCGCCGCCGAGATGATCGATCGCTTCGGCCCGCTTCCCGACCCGACCGAGAACCTGATCCGCGTCATCGAGATCAAGATGAACGCCAAACGCGCCGCCGTGTCCAAGATCGACGTCGGCCCCAAGGGCGTGCTGATCAGCTTCCACGACGACAAGCCGCCCAACCCGGCGGGCGTCATGGCCTATGTCGACCGGCTGGGCGACATCGCCCGCCTGCGCCCCGACAGCAAGCTTGTCGTAACGCGCGCCTGGGCGGACCCCAAGGCGCGGCTGAACGGCGCGCTGCAGATCAGCCGGGGGCTGGCGAAGGCGGCGGGTTAGGATCCTGTGCTAGGCGAAAGGTCCGCTGCGGGTGGAAAGCGGACATCAGCCGATCGACAGCGGGCGGAAGTTCCCCCTAGTTAGCCTCGCCCAAAAATCGACCACCTCCGGCAACCACTTTCTGGTCGTCGGTCCCATCCAAGGGACAAAGTCAGAGACCTTGTTTCTATAGTAACGCGTCTCGTCGGTGAGGTCTTCCAAAAGGCCAACCACAGCCGCCTCGCTGACGTAATGAGTACCGCGAACGATCCACTGTTCAACAACGTTGAAAATCGCTGCAAACTCGCTCGTGTCGCCGGTCTCTAGTCTGACAATCAGATGGTCCGCCAAACTGCTTAGAACCAGATAGTATGGCAGCGACCCGTCCCCGCCTTCCTCAACTATGGCGGGATTGTCGACCCATTCTGCCAGGAACTGCTCCCACTCTTGTAGGAAGGATGGGCAGGCCACGAGCATCGGGGCCATCATCTCGTCTTTTTCGATTGTCGGCGGCTTACTCACGCACGCAGTCAAGCAGCTAAGGCCAATGTCCGCAATGGGTCGAAAGCGGACCTCACGTAAATCGCTGTCCTACAGCAGGGATGTCGTGCCAAGCTCGTTGCGACGTCGATCAATCCCAAGCTTCGCTCTTTCACCTCGTCGATCTTAGGTCCGTAGCGCGCGATCACGCTCGCGGCTGGTGCCGCCCGTGTTGCACGCTGGCGATGAACCGCGTTCACGCCTCAACTTCCCTCAACTTGTTCAGGTTCGCAGGCTCGGCGAACAGGCGTTCTTGGCGTGACCTTAGTGACCTTCCACGCGCCCGCCCCTCGCTCCCCCGCCTACACGGGAGACCCGGAACGAGGTTGCACCAGCGCCGCCAGCGCCGCCACGTCTACCGCCCCGGAGCACAGGAAGCCCTGGAACAGCTCGCACCCCTCGCGCGCGAGCAGGTCGCGCTGCGCCGCCGTCTCCACCCCCTCGGCGATCGTGTGGAGCCCCAGCGACCGCGCCAGCGCCAGCACGCCCTGCGCCAGCACCCGCTCGCGCCCGTCGCGCTCGATCCCGCGCACCAGCGAGATGTCGAGCTTCAGGTAATCGAGCGGCAGCGCGTTCAGGTACGCCAGGCTCGAATAGCCCGTCCCGAAATCGTCGATCGCCGTCCGGCACCCCGCCGCCCGCAGCCGCGCCAGCAGCGCCGCCGCGCGGTCCAGGTCGTCGATCACCCCCGTCTCGACGATCTCGACCGTCAGCCGGTCCGCCGCGAACCCCGCGTCGGCCACGCGCCGCAGGAACCGCTCGGCGAAGTCGCTCCCGCCGACATCCTCGGCGGTGACGTTCACCGACAGCCGCAGATGCGCGAGCTTGGCGGGCCACGCCGCCGCGCTCTCCAGCGCCAGCCGCTGCACATGCTCCGACAGCGCCAGCCCCAGCCCCGCGCGCCCGGCGGCCGCGAACAGCGCCTCCGCGCCGACCGCGCCCAGCGTCGGATGCGTCCACCGCGCCAGCGCCTCCACGCCGACGATCCGCCCGCCCGCGATCTCGACCTGCGGCTGGAACAGCACCGCGATCTGCCCGCCCCCCATCGCATGGTGGACGTCGACCGCCAGCGCCTCGGCCGCCAATCCCTCGTCGACCGGGACCAGCGCGTCGCCCGCGCGCCGGATCAGCGCGCCCGCCTCCTCGCCAGGGCGCGAGGTCGCCACGCCCACCCGCGCGCCGACGACCGCGCGGCCGAACGGCTCGGACAGGTCGGCCGACACGCGGGCCGCCAGCGACCCGGCGCCCGCCGCGTCGGCGTCGCCCGCCAACAGGAACTCCGGCCCGGCGGTCCGCGCCACGATCGCGTCCGACCCGAACAGCGCTTCCGCCAGCCGCCCCAGCCGGTCAGCCGCCGCCTGCAGGATCGCATCGCCCACCGCGCGGCCGTGCGCGCTGTTGACCAGGTCGAAACTGACCAGCGCCACCCGCGCGGCGATCACCGGCCGTCCCGCCGCCAGCCGCCCCGCCGTCCAGCGCCGCACCGCGTCGCCCACCAGCGCCACCGGCACCGGATCGCTCCGCCGCCGCGCGAGCGCCGCGCCCCCCGTGCGCCCGACCCGCTCCGCCAGCCGCTCGGCGAAGCGGACCGCGTGGACGAACTCCCCCTCGCCCGCCGGGCTGAGCAGGAAGTGCGTCGCGCCCGCCGCGTGGACCCGCGCGATCGCCCCCGCATCGACGCGCGACAGCAGCGCCAGCAACGCGCCGCCCGCCGCCTCGATGGCCGGAGCCAACGCCGCGGTCGCCTCCAGCCCCTCGTCGAGCGCGCCGCGCGCGTCCACCACCGTCACCTCCGCGCCGGTCTCGCCCAGCTCGTCCAGCCGCCGCGCGCCCACGACCCGCCATCCCGCCCCGCTGGCGAGCTGGACCAACTCGTCCAGCTGCCGGAACGACAGCACCGCGAGCGGCCGATCCGCCGATGCACCCTCGATATCGTCATCCCCACCCACGTCGCGTCGTGTAGGCGGCGCGGACGCCGCCCGCAAACGGGGTTGTGACGCGGCGCGTCCCGCCCTAGCTCGTTCAGGTGGGTGACCCCGTCAGCATCGCCGGCACCCGAGTGCCCGACCGGCTCGCGATGAGCGGCTTGGTCGACGCGCACGGCCGCGCCGTCCGCTACCTCCGCATCTCCGTCACTGACCGCTGCGACCTGCGCTGCCGCTATTGCATGGCGGAGGCGATGACCTTCCTCCCCCGCTCCGAACTGCTCGCGCTGGAGGAGATCGCGATCATCGCCGAACGCTTCATCGCGCGCGGCGTGACCAAGATCCGCCTGTCGGGCGGCGAGCCGCTCGTGCGCCGGGACGTGGGCGATCTGGTCGCCCGGCTCGGCCGCCACCTCGGCCGCGGCCTGGACGAGCTGACCATGACGACCAACGGCACGCGCCTGGCCGATCACGCCGAACGCCTCCGCGCCGCGGGCGTCCGCCGCGTCAACGTCAGCCTCGACAGCCTCGATCCCGCCACGTTCCGCCACATTACCCGCCACGGCGACCTGGCCCAAGTGCTCGGCGGCGTGTTCGCCGCCCGGGACGCCGGACTGCGCGTCAAGATCAACACCGTCGGCTTGCGCGGCCTCAACGAGCACGAACTGCCCGACATCCTCGCCTGGACCGCCGCCAACGGCTTCGACCTGTCGCTCATAGAGACCATGCCGCTAGGCAGCGTCGACGAGGACCGCGTCGACCGTTTCCTGCCGCTCACCGAGGTGTTCGATGTACTGTCCGCCCGTTTCGCGCTCACCCGCGACGCGCACCGCTCGGGCGGCCCCGCGCGCTATTGGTCGGTGGGCGACACCGGCACCCGGCTCGGCCTCATCTCCCCGCTCACCGCCAATTTCTGCGACGGCTGCAACCGCGTCCGGCTGACGACGGAGGGCAAGCTATATCTGTGCCTGGGTCACGACGATCAGGTCGATCTCAAGGCGGCGCTGCGCGGCGGCGGCATTCCGGCGCTCGACGCCGCGATCGACCACGGCCTGCGCATCAAGCCCGCGCGCCACGATTTCCGCATCGGCGAGGGACACGCGCCCGCCGTGGCCCGCCATATGAGCGTGACCGGCGGATGACCGGAGAGCGGCGCGCGCTGGTCGCATCGCCCACGCCGCCCGCGCAGGCGGCGATGCGCGACCTGGCCGACGCCGACGACTGGGTCCCGTTCGAGGAAGCCGACCTGGTGGTGGCGCTCGGCGGCGACGGCTTCATGCTCCAGACGCTTCACGCGATCCTCGGTCGCCGCCGCCCGGCCGTGCCGGTGTTCGGCATGAACCTGGGCACGGTCGGCTTC
>CAXTFF010000189.1:0-4570 GCA_964243325.1 uncultured Sphingomonas sp. | reverse complement strand
AACTCGACCGCGGCGGCGAGGCGGTGGTGGCGGGTGCCGGTATAGCCGATCAGCCGCGCCGAGCTGAGCGTCAGCATCGGGCGCATCCGCTTGCCCCCGCCCGCGATCAGATGGCCCGCGAGTTCGGGGATCAGCGGGATCTCCGACTGCATGCGGTCCAGGATCACCGCGTTGACCGCGTTCATGTCGCCCTGGACGAGCGACAGGAGGGGGTCGAGCGAGGGCGCGCTCGGGCGGAGGCGGTGGACGGTCGCGGGCATCTGGGGCGCGATGTGGCGGGAGGGGCCGGGGAACGCAAGCCTTGCGCGGCGCATCCGCACGGGCTCTAAACGCATGTTGATGAAGGGGGCGCGGGATGGGCGACGACGTGTTGCGCGGCTATCGCCGGAGCATCGACAATATCGACGCGGCTTTGGTCCACCTGCTCGCCGAGCGGTTCAAGGTGACGCAGGCGGTCGGGCGGCACAAGCGCGAAGCGGGGCTGCCGCCGGCGGACCCGGGGCGCGAGGAGGCGCAGATCGCGCGGCTACGGCGGCTGGCCGAGGAGGCGGAACTGGACCCTGCCTTCTCCGAGGCGTTCCTCAGGTTCATCATCGAGGAGGTGATCCGGCATCACGAGCGGATGCGGGGGTGACTGAGTCCCTCTCCCGCTTTCGCGGGAGAGGGTGGCCGAGCGAAGCGAGGTCGGGTGAGGGCACTTCCGGGCACGGTCCGGCCCTCACCCTGGCGCTCACGCGCCTGTCCCTCTCCCGCGAAAGCGGGAGAGGGTTTCGGTCAGACCATCCGTTCGGCCGCCAGGCGCTCCAGGATCGACAGCGGCATCGCGCCCTCCTTGATGAGCGCGTGGAAGCGCTTCACGTCGAAGCGCGGACCCATCGCGCGTTCCGCGTTCTTGCGGGCGCGGGTCCAGGCCATGTGGCCGACTTTGTACGAGCAGGCCTGGCCGGGCTGGGTGCAGTAGCGCTCGACCTCGCGCTGCGAGCGGGGCTGCGCGAAGCCGGTGGTGGCGACCATGTACTGGGTCGCCTTCTCGCGGCTCCAGCGCTTGGTGTGGAGGCCGGTGTCGATCACGAGCCGCGCGGCGCGGAACAGGAAGCTCTGCAGATAGCCCGCGCGCTCGAGCGGGGTCTTGTACGCGCCCAGTTCGGCGGCGACCTCCTCGGCATAGAGCGCCCAGCCTTCGGTGTAGGCGCCAAAGAAGCCGATCTTGCGCAGCGTGGGGATGTCCGTCGAGTTCTGCGAGGTCGAGATCTGGAGGTGGTGGCCCGGATCGCCCTCGTGATAGGTGAGCGCGGGGAGGCTGTATTTGGGCCAGTCGCCCGTGTCCTTGAGGTTGATGTAGTAGATCGCAGGGCGCGAGCCGTCGAGCGCCGCGCGGCGGTAATAGCCGTTGGACGCGCCGTCCTGGATCTCCTGCGGGACCGCGCGGATCTCCAGCGGCTTGCCCGGAAGCTCGGAAAAGGCGCGCGGCAGGCGGGCGTCGATATCACGCACGCCCGCGTTCAGCGAGGCGATGAGCGCGGCGCGACCCTCGGCGGTGTTGGGGTAGAGCTGGTCGGGGCGCTTGTTGAGCTGCGCCAGGCGCTCGCCGACGGTGCCCTCGGTCAGGCCTTCCGCGCGCAGGATGGCGTGGAGCTCGGCGCTGATCTGCGCGACCTGCTCCAGACCCATCTGGTGGACCTGGTCGGGGGTGAAGTCGGTGGTCGTAGCCTGGGCGAGCGCGGCGGCGTAGATCGCGTCGCCGCGGGGGACGCGCCACACGCCGTCGCCCGCTTGCGTCTTCTCCCTGAGTTCGCGGACGAGCGCGATCTGGCGGTCGAGCGCGGGATGGACCCGCGTCTCGACGATGCGGACCGCGCGGCCGGTCCAGTCGCCGGGCACGTTCCTGGCGGCCGCACGGCGGGCGAGCGAGGTCACCAGGTTGCTGCCCTGGGCGGGGGCGCCGCGCAGTTTGGCGAGCTGGCCGAGCGTCAGGTCGAGCGACCAGGCGGGGGCGACATAGCCCCGCGCGGCGTCGGCGCGCTGCACCTCGTCATCCTGGTCCAGCACGCGCGCGAACTGGTCGAGCCGCGCCAGATAGGCCTCGGCGTCGGCGGCGGTCTCGACGACGTGGGTGTCGTTCAGGAAATCGGGCGTCTCGAAATACGCGCCGCCCTGCTGGAAGATGCGATAAGGGCGGATCACCGAATCGAGGCCGAACTCGCCGGTGGCGACGGTGCCGTTGCGCAGCCCGTACAGGACGATCTCGCGGTTGAGCGCGGCGGCGGGCGACAGGCCGGCGGTGGGAAAGCGCTCCATCTCGGCCAGCCAGCGGCGGGTGCGGGCGAGGTCGGAGGCGCGCTCGGCGAGCGAGGCGTCGTCGAGGCGGCTCTTCAGCCCGGCGCGCGCGCCCTTGTCGAGGCCGAGGCCGGTGGCGAACTCGGGGCTCTGGTCGACGGTGTCGTCGAAGATGCGGTCGAACAGCGCGTTGAGGCGCGCGTCGGGGGAGCCTTGGGCGAGCAGCCCGGCGGGGGCGAGCGCGCCGCCGATCGCGGCGGCGGTTCCGGACAGGACGAAGGTGCGGCGGTCCATTGCTCAAGCTCTCCGATTATTCGGAGAGCTTGTTCCACGCCCGGGCCTCGGCGCGCAACCGCTTATGCAGCCCCCTATGCCGCCACGAGCTCGGTCGCGGCGGCGTCGGCGAGGCTGGTGCCGTCCAGGATGCGCGCGGTCTCGTCGCGCACGCGCATCATGGCGTGGCGGATCGCGCAGTCCGCTTCCGACTTGCAGTCGAGGCAGCGGCGATAGGCGGTGCGGCTGACGCAGGGGACGAGCGCCAACGGCCCCTCGATCACGCGGATGATCTCGCCCATCGAGATGAGGTGGCTGGGCTTGGCTAGGCGGTAGCCGCCCATCTTGCCGCGCGTGCTGTTGAGGAACCCGGCCCCGCGCAGGTCGGCCAGGATGAGCTCCAGGAACTTGCGCGGCACCGTCGCGCCGATCGCGATCCGCGTCATGGCCACGGGCGCGCAACCGACGGGTTGTTCGGCGAGGAAGAGCATGGCGCGAAGGGCATACCGGGAACGCTGGGTCAACATGGGTCATCGCCTACCCCCTCAACATGGCGGGGAAAAGGCGGCGATTGCGGCGTCGGCGATCCTGTCCTATATCGCTCCTCGCCGGGTTCGCCCGGCTACGGCGATAAATGATTGCGTGAAATAGATGCAGCGGACCCGGGGGCGGTACCCGGCGGCTCCACCATCCGCCCCGTTCCGGCGGGGCGATTGATGGGGCCGAACTAGGATCGACGTGTATTGAAAGGCGCAGTTTTCGCTCGGAATGGGACCACCGCGACGGCCCATTACACAAGTGCCAACGATAACGAAGCACTCGCGATTGCCGCGTAACCCGAACCTCACGGTTTAGGTTACACGAACAAAAGCGCGGTTCGGGCCGCACCGGGCAACAGAAGCGGACACCGGCGGTACGGGGAGCACCGGGCAACAGAAGCTCCCCACTTGCACCCTTTGGCGAGCGGCGGCGGAACGTGCGACCGTCCGGACAAGCGGTCTTGCCCCCGCGGCGGTGGCTCACCGGGTGATCGGACGAGGGAGGGAGGGGCCTTGGCGACCATCGAGCAGGATCATCGGTCGCACAGCGCCTACTCGCGGGTGGCGATCGCCCTGCACTGGACGATCGCGGCGTTGATCATCGGCAACGTGCTGGGCGCCCTGCTCGCGGAGCGTCTCGGTCCGTCGATCGCCGGATCGATCATGGCGACGCACAAGTCGGTCGGCCTGACGGTGCTGACGCTGTCGCTTGTCCGGCTCGGCTGGCGCGTCCGCCACGGCTTTCCCCGTTTTCCCGAGTCGACGCCCCGGTGGGACGCCGTGGCGGCGCGGGCGACGCACTTGGCCTTCTACGGATTGATGATCGCGGTGCCGCTCGCGGGTTGGGCGATGGTTTCCGCGGATCCGCGCCCGCTCCGCTGGTTCGGGCTGTTCGACTGGCCCAAACTGCCGGTCGGCGAGGGCGTGGCGGAGTCCGCGCACGGCGCGCACGAGTTGCTGGCCTTCGTTACATTGGGGCTGCTGGTTCTGCATGTCGCCGGGGCGTTGAAGCATCATCTGATCGACCGCGACGACGTGCTCGCCCGCATGCTGCCGCCGGTGCGGCCGCGGAGCTAGGCGAGCCGTCGGACCGCAAAGGCGCGGTCGGGGCCGATCGGCGAGGGAGTGAACCGCAGGCGGCCGCCCGACGCGTCGGCGGTGAAGCGTTCGACCTCGCGGCCGGTGGTCGTATCCCAGCCGACGATCTCGCACGGGCCGTCGGCGAGACCGGGTATGGTGACGACGGGGGCGATCGGGTCGATGTCGGCGCGGACCCGGCCGTCGGTCCCGAGCGCGCGGCGGCGTAGGAGCCAGATGAGCGCCTGGGCGTCGTCCCCGCAGGCGAAGCGGTGGAAGTGGGTAGCTCCGACCCCGCCCGATATGTTGCGCCGGGCGAAGCGCGCCCAGTCGATCAGCGGGAGAAATCCCGCCATCGCGGCCTGCGCCGCGCGCATGCCCGGCGTCAGCGTGTGGGGGTTGCG
>CAXTFF010000188.1:0-4619 GCA_964243325.1 uncultured Sphingomonas sp. | reverse complement strand
GGAGAGGCTCGCGGGCCGCCTGACCCCGCGCGACCGCGTGTCGATCGTCGTCTATGCCGGCCAGGCCGGGATCGTGCTCGAGCCCACGAGCGACCGCGCCCACCTGCGCACGGCGATCGCCTGCCTGCAGGCGGGCGGATCGACCGCGGGCGGCGAGGGCATCGCGCTCGCCTACGCCACCGCGCGCGGGGCCTTCATCCCGGGCGGGGTCAACCGCATCCTGCTGGCCACCGACGGCGACTTCAATGTCGGGATCAGCGACGACGCGGCGCTGGAGGCGCTGGTCAAGCGCAACCGCGACGACGGCGTCACCCTGACGACGCTGGGTTTCGGAACGGGCAACTACAACGAGGCGATGATGGAGCGGATCGCCGACGCGGGGAACGGCAACTATTCCTACATCGACGGCGCGGCGGAGGCGGACAAGGTACTGGGCGACGAGCTGTCGGCCACGCTCGTCACCGTCGCCAAGGACGTGAAGGTCCAGGTCGAGTTCGACCCGGCGCACGTCGCCCAGTACCGTCTGATCGGCTACGAAAACCGTGCGCTGCGCGAGCAGGACTTCACGGACGACGCGGTCGATGCGGGCGATATCGGCGCTGGGCACCAAGTGACCGCCCTGTACGAGATCGCGCCCGCCGGAGCGCGCGGCTGGACGCCCGAACGCCGCTATCCCGCCAACCGCAAGTCGGCGCGGCCCGCGAAAGGCGCCGAACTCGCCTTCGTGAAATTGCGCTACAAGCTGCCCGGCGGCGGCGCGAGCCGGGAGATCGCGCGCGCCGTGCCCGCGGCGCTGATCCGGAGCGCGCGTCCGCCCGCGGGCGACATGGCCTTTGCGACCGCGGTCGCCGCGTTCGGGCAGAAGCTGCGCGGCGACACGCTGCTCGGGCGGTACGGCTATCCCGACATGCGCCGGCTCGCGGCCGCGGGGACGGGCGGCGGCGATCGGCGGCGGGAATTCGCCGGGCTGACCCGACTGGCCGAGGACGGCCGGTCTTCCGGCGGCTCCGACGCAACCGGCGGCGCGGATTAGGGTTGTTGCCGGGCACGGAGGCGGCGTCTAGGCGCTGAGGCCTCCCGCGCCCGAGAGGAAGATCATGGCCATCACCCCGCCCGGTGCCGGGACGTTCACCGCCTTTCACCTGGTCGTCCTGGCCCTGCTCATCCTGGCCACCCTGGCGTTGATCGCGGCAGGCGTCCGGCGTTCCCGCGCGCGCCGCCGGGCGGCGGAGCGCGTGGAGGAGGAGGCCGCCCAGGCAGGCGTGCCCGAACCGCCCGCCATACCCGCCGCGCCGCTTCTGGACCGCACCGCCGCGGACGTCGCTCCGACCTTGCCGGCCGACGACTTCGTCCGGCCGCGTCCGGCCGCGTCCGAGCCGGAGCGGGTCGATCCGACTCGTGATCCGTTCGCGGGCGAGCGGATCGCCGCCGCCGCGCCGATGGACGCGGACCCGGCGACCATCGCGGATCCGACGCCCACCGACGTCGCGGCCGCGCCCTCGCCCTCGCCCTCGCCCGCCGACGGCGCGCTCACGCAATTGAAGGGGCTCGGCCCCAAGGTCGCGACGCGGCTGGCCGAGTTGGGGTTGTCGTCGGTCGGGCAGATCGCGGCGCTCGACGCGGATCAGGCGGCGGCGGTGGACGCGCAGCTGGGGCCGTTCGCGGGGCGGCTGCACCGGGACCGGTGGGTGGAGCAGGCCCGGTTCCTGGCGGCGGGAGACATCAAGGGTTTCGAGGCCGTCTTCGGACGCCTTTAGCAAAGCTGACCCGATGACGATCGGACTGGGCGCGTGAAAGGCGGCCTCGCTTTCAGCCTTCCACGCTCACCAGCAACTTATCGATCCGCCGCCCATCGAGGTCCACCACCTCGAACCGCCATCCCTGCTCCACGAAGCTTTCGCCCTCGCCCGGCAAATGCTTGAACACCGACAGCGCCAGCCCCGCCACCGTCGCGTAATCCCGGTCCTCGGGCAGGTGGATCCCCAGCCGGTCCGCCAGCGTGTCGGCCGCGGTCGTCCCCGCCACCAGCAGCGATCCGTCCTCGCGCTCCACCACCGACGGCGCGTCGCCCGGGTCGGTGTCCGACAGGAAATCGCCCGCGATCGCCGCCAGCAGGTCTGCGGGCGTCACGATCCCCTCGAAATGCCCGTATTCGTCGTGGATCATCGCCATCGGCACCTCCGCGCGGCGGAGCGCGTCGAGCACGTCCATCGCGTCGATCCGGTCGATCACCACCGGGGCCTTGCGGAGCAGCCGGCGCAGATCGAGCGTCTCGCCCCGGATCAGCGCGCCGACGATGTCGCGCGCCTGCACCACGCCCTCGACCGCGTCGATCGACCCGCGCGCCACGGGCAGCCGCGTGTGCGGCGTCGCCGTCAGCGTCGCGCGGATCGCGGCCGGGTCGGCATCCAGGTCGATCCAGTCCACCTCCGTCCGCGGCGTCATCACCTCGCGCACCGGCCGGTCCGCGAGGCGCACCACGCCCGAGATGATCGACCGCTCATGCTCGTCGATCACGCCCGACTTGGACGCCTCGGCGACGACGTGGTGGATCTCCTCGGCGGTGACGTGCTCCTCGGCGTCGCGGTCGAGGCGGAGCAGGTGGAAGATCAGCGCGCTGCTCCGGTCGAGCAGCCAGACCAGCGGCGCGGTGACGACCGCCAGGTAGCGCATCGGCAACGCGATCGCGCTGGCGATCCCCTCGGGCTTGCGGAGCGCGAACTGCTTGGGGACGAGCTCGCCGACCATCAGCGACGCATAGGTCGTCAGCGCGATCACCAGCACGTAGCCCGCCGTCTCGGCCGCCTCTTTGGACATCCCCAGCAGCTCGAGGCGCGCCGCCGTCGGCCCGCCCAGGCTCGCGCCCGAGTACGCGCCCGCGACGATGCCGATCAGCGTGATGCCGATCTGCACGGTGGACAGGAACTTGCTCGGGTCCGCCGCCAGCGCCAGCGCCGCGCGCGGGCCGCGCTTGCCGCCGCGCGCCATCGCCTCCAACCGCGCCTTGCGCGCGGAAACGATCGCCAGCTCGCTCATCGCGAACACGCCGTTCAGCGCGACCAGCGCCGCGATGATCAGGACGTCGATCCAGGGGAAAGGGGGAAGCGGTGCCATCGGCGGAAGGAATCCCGTTTGGCCGCATCCGCGCCCGCGCGCAACCCGAACTAACGATGTGCCACCGGAACGATCGGCGGCGGGTCCGTGTTGTCGCGGCATGATCGCAGTTCGGGAGCGTACCTCATGACCATGTCGGCCAAAGCCCTATCCGGCTTGTCCGCGCTCGCGCTGCTCGGCGCGACCGCCTGCGCCACCGATCCGGAGACGGGCGAGCGGACGGTCTCGCGCGCGGCGATCGGCGGCATCGGCGGCGCGGTCGGGGGCTATCTGCTCGGCGACCTGGTCGGCGGCCGCCGCGACCGGACGGAGAAGATCCTGGGCGCGGGCATCGGCGGCCTCGCGGGCGCCGGCATCGGCGCATACATGGACCGGCAGGAGCGGGAGCTGCGCCGCCGCACCGCGGGCACCGACGTCCAGGTCATCCGCCAGGGCGACGACCTGATCCTGAACATCCCGTCGGGCATCAACTTCGCCTACGACTCCGCGGAGGTCCAGCCGCGATTCCAGCGTACGCTCGATCAGGTCGCAGGCACGCTGGCGGAGTACGACCAGACCTATCTGGACGTGTACGGCCACACCGACGCGACCGGCTCCGACGCCTATAACCAGGCGCTGTCGCAGCGCCGCGCCACCGCGGTCGCCGACTATCTGTCCACGCGCGGCGTCCAGCCCGTGCGGCTGGGCACGCGCGGCTTCGGCGAGGGCCAGCCGGTCGCCTCCAACGACACCGACGAAGGGCGCGCCGCCAATCGCCGCGTCGAGATCAAGATCGTCCCCGTCGCCCGGAACGACGCACGAGGCTGACGCCGCCCGCCCCTCTTCCGCCCGCGCGGGCGGGGTTCACGAACGCCGTTCCGCGAAGAACGCCCGCAGCAGTGCGCCCGCCTCGCGCTCGCCCAGGCCGCCATACACCTCCGGCCGGTGGTGGCACGTCGTCCGCGCGAACACCCGCGCGCCGTGATCGACCCCCCCGCCCTTGGGATCGGCCGCGCCGTAATAGAGCCGCGCGATGCGCGACAGCGCGATCGCGCCCGCGCACATCGCGCACGGCTCCAGCGTCACCCAGAGGTCGCACCCCCCCAGCCGATCGGCCCCGAGCAGCGCCGCGCCCTGGCGGATGACGCGCATCTCGGCATGCGCGGTCGGATCGCGGAGCGCGCGCGGCGCGTTGCCGGCCGCCGCGACCGTCCGGCCGTCCAGCATCAGCACCGCGCCGACCGGCACCTCGCCCGCGGCGGCGGCGGCGCGCGCCTCGGCCAGCGCCAGGCGCATCGGTTCGGGAAGAGGGAACACCCGCGTCGCCTGTGCCGGTGGCGCACCGGGCGTCAAGCGGTTGACCCGCCTCCCCGCCCCCGCTACTCGCCTGCGCTTTCCGAACACCAGGACGAACATCATGTCGCGCATCTGCGAGCTGACCGGCAAGGGCCGGATGGTGGGGAACAACGTTTCCCACGCCAACAACAAGACCAAGCGCACCTTCCTGCCCAACCTGCAGAACGTGA
>CAXTFF010000187.1:0-4630 GCA_964243325.1 uncultured Sphingomonas sp. | reverse complement strand
GAGGCGCGGGCGACGCGATCGTGACGATCGAGGTCCAGCCGCACCGCTTCTTCGCGCGCGAGGGCGACGACGTCCGGCTCGCCCTGCCGGTGACGCTGGCGGAGGCCGTGCTGGGCGGGCAGGTGCGCGCGCCCACCGTCGACAAGCCGGTCATGCTGACGGTGCCCAAGGGCACGAGCTCGGGCCGCGTGCTGCGGCTGAAGGGCAAGGGCTTTCACAAGAAGGGCGGCGGGCGCGGTGATCAGCTGGTGACGCTGATGGTCGACCTGCCCGCGGGCGACGCCGAGCTGGAGGGCTTCGTCGCGGACTGGCCGGGCGCGACCGCCGGGAACCCGCGCACGGCGATGGGCGTCTGACGCCGGACATGGACGACACAGCGGCCCTGACCCCCGAAGCGCGCGCGCATGCGCGCCATCATGGCCGGACGCGGGCGTACCTGGCGCGGATGCGGCCGAGCGAGCGCGCGTGGGAGGTGCTCAAGCGGTCGCTGCTGGGCGTGTACGATGTCGGCTTCATCCATGCGGGCAACCTCGCCTATCTGGCGCTGACCGCGATCTTCCCGTTCTTCATCGTCGCCGCCGCGATCCTGGCGTTGTTCGGGCAGGACGACGAGACGCAACGCACCGTCGTGTCATTCCTGCGCACACTGCCGCCCGATACCGCCGAGCTGCTGCGCAAGCCGTTGGCGGACGTGATCGCGGCGCGCACGGGATCGCTGCTGTGGTTGGGCGCGCTCGTCGGGCTGTGGACGGTGGGCAGTTTCATCGAGACGATCCGTGAGATCATCCGGCAGGCCTACGGTTATGTCAGCACCGCGCCGTTCTGGCGGTCGCGGCTCTCCTCCTCGCTGGTGATCGTCGGGTCGGTGATCCTGGCGCTGCTGTCGTTCCTGGTCCAGGGAATGATGACCGCCGCCGAGCAGCTGATCTATCGCCTGTTCCCCTTCGCCGAGAACGTGGCGGGGTGGATCGGCCTGTCGCGCTTCGTGCCCGCCCTGGTGATGTTCGGGGCGTTGTTCGCGCTGTTCTATACGGTGACTCCGCGCAAGTACCGCAGCTGCCCGGTCTGGCCCGGGGCCGCCTTCACCGCCGCCTGGTGGGTGGGCATGACGATCGGGCTGCCGCTCGCGCTGGCGCAGCTGGGCGGGTACGACCTGACCTACGGCAGCCTGGCGGGGGTCGTGGTGCTGCTGACCTTCTTCTATCTGATCGGGCTGGGGCTGGTGTTCGGCGCGCATCTGAACGCGGCGCTGGCGGAACCGCCCGAACCGGCGCTAGAGAGCGGGGCGACGGAACCGGGGGCCCCAGCCGCCGCGGCGTGAGGAGCTTAAGCTTGGTGACGGGATTGATGGCGGGCAAGCGCGGGCTGATCATGGGCCTGGCCAACGACCGGTCGCTGGCATGGGGGATCGCCAAGAAGCTGAGCGAGGCGGGCGCGGAGCTCGCCTTTTCCTATCAGGGCGAGGCGCTGGCCAAACGGGTGCGGCCGCTGGCCGAAAGTTTGGGTCAAGCGCGGCTGATCGATTGCGACGTGTCGGACATGGCAGCGCTCGACCGCGCGTTCGCGGCGCTCGGAGGGGAATGGCCGACGCTCGATTTCGTGGTCCACGCTATAGGCTTCTCCGACAAGAACGAGCTGCGCGGCAAGTTCGTCGACACAAGCCTCGACAATTTCCTGCTGACGATGAACGTGTCGGCTTACAGCTTCGTCGCGGTCGCCAGGCGCGCGCGGGCGATGATGCCGGGCGGCGGATCGCTGCTGACGCTGACCTATTACGGCGCGGAGAAGGTCGTGCCGCATTACAACGTCATGGGCGTCGCCAAGGCCGCGCTGGAGGCGAGCGTCAAGTATCTGGCGATGGATCTGGGGCCGGAGGGGATCCGCGTGAACGCGGTGTCGGCGGGGCCGATCAAGACGCTGGCGGCCAGCGGCATCGGCGACTTCCGCTACATCCTGAAATGGAACGAGTTGAACTCCCCCATGCGCCGCAACGTGACTATCGAGGATGTCGGCGGCGCGGCTTTGTACCTCTTGTCCGACCTGGCGAGCGGGGTGACCGGCGAGGTCCACCATGTCGACGCGGGCTACAACGTCATCGGCATGAAGGCTGAGGACGCGCCGGACATCGCGCTGGCTTAGAGGAGCGCTGGCGTGAGCTGGAACAGCTTCGGGCGCGTCTTCCGCTTCACCACCTGGGGCGAGAGCCACGGGCCGGCGATCGGGGCGGTGGTGGACGGTTGTCCGCCGGGGATCGCCCTTGCGGAAAGCGATATCCAGCCGTGGCTGGACAAGCGGCGGCCGGGGTCGTCGCGCTTCACGACCCAGCGGCGCGAGCCGGACGAGGTCCGCATCCTGTCGGGGGTGTTCGAGGGGCGGACGACGGGGACGCCGATCTCCCTCATGATCGAGAATGTCGACCAGCGGTCCAAGGACTATTCGGAGGTGGCGCGCGCCTATCGGCCGGGGCACGCCGACTGGGCCTACGACGCCAAATACGGGCTGCGCGACCACCGGGGCGGCGGGCGGTCGTCGGCGCGCGAGACGGCGGCGCGGGTCGCGGCGGGGGCGGTGGCGCGGCTGGTGATCCCGGGAGTGCGGGTGCGGGCCTGGGTGGAGGCTATCGGGGGCCACGCGATCGACGCGCAGGCCTTCGACGACGCGGAGATCGACCGCAACCCGTTCTTCTGCCCCGACGCGGGCGCGGCGGCGCGGTGGGAGGGGCTGGTCGACGCGGCCCGCAAGCGCGGCTCGTCGCTGGGGGCGGTGGTGGCCTGCGAGGCGACGGGCGTGCCCGCCGGCTGGGGCGCGCCGATCTACGCCAAGCTCGACGCGGAGCTGGCGGCGGCGTGCATGGGGGTGAACGCGGTCAAGGGCGTGGAGATCGGCGACGGCTTCGCGGCCGCGGCGTCCACGGGCGAGGCGAACGCCGATCCGATGCGCGCCGGGACGGGCGGCCCGGCCTTCCTGGCCAACCATGCGGGCGGGATCGCGGGCGGGATCGCGACGGGGCAGCCGATCCGGTTGCGGGTGGCGTTCAAGCCGACCAGCTCGATCCTGCTGCCCGTCGAGACGATCACGCGCGAGGGGGCGGACGATACGATCGCGACCAGGGGGCGGCACGACCCGTGCGTGGGCATACGCGGCGCTCCGGTGATTGAGGCGATGGTCGCGCTGGTGCTCGCCGACCACGCGTTGCTGCACCGGGCGCAATGTGGCGGGGGCGCGACGGGCTGAGGGAACGGGCGCGCCGCCAAGCCGTTGATACCCCACGCACTTCCTCACGGAGTATCGATCATGAAGATTTTTCTGACCATCGCGGCGTCCACGCTGCTGACGACCGCCGCCATCGCCCAGACCGGCGCCACCGGCGGGTCCATGGGCGGCACCACCGGCGGCTCGACGGGGTCGACGACGGGCTCCGCCCTGACCGGCGCACAGACGGGTGCGGGCGCCACGACCGGCACCGGCACGACGACCACGCGCGGCAGCACGACGCGCAGCCGGGGCCGGACGCGCGGCACCCGGAGCGGCACCAGCTCCGGCACGGGCTCGACCTCGACCGGCGGCGACATGACCGGCTCGGCCGGCGGCGGTCTGGGCACGGGCACGCCGGGGACCGATATGGGGACCACGACCGGGACCGGCGGGACGATCCCGGGCTCGTCGACGGGCGGCACCTCGACCGGGACGGCCACGGGCACGACCCCGCCCATGAACACGACGACGTCGCCGATGGGCGCCACGCCGCGCTGACGTGATGACGGCGGGCCGGGGATGTTCCTCCGGCCCGCCGCCTTTGATCCTCAGTCCGCGAAAGGATCGCGGACCAGGATCGTGTCCGCGCGTTCGGGGCTGGTCGAGACCAGCGCCACCGGGCAGCGGATCAGCTCCTCGATGCGGCGGATGTATTTGATCGCCTGGGCCGGGAGCTCGGCCCAGCTGCGCGCGCTGGCCGTCGTCTCGCGCCAGCCCTCCATCGTCTCGTAGACCGGTTCGACCGCGGACTGATCGGCGGCGTGGGCGGGAAGATGGTCAAGCGGGGCACCCCGCAACATGTAGCCGGTGCAGATGCGGACCTCGTCGAAGCCGTCGAGCACGTCCAATTTGGTCAGCGCGATGCCGGTGATGCCGCTCACCGCCGCCGACTGGCGCACCAGCACCGCGTCGAACCAGCCGCAGCGGCGCTTCCGGCCCGTCACCGTCCCGAACTCGCGCCCGGTGACGCCGAGGCGTTCGCCCACCTCGCCAAATTCGGTTCCTGGCGCCAGCTCGGTCGGGAACGGGCCGGAGCCGACGCGGGTGGTGTAGGCCTTGGCGATGCCGAGCACGAAGCCGACCCCCGACGGGCCGATACCCGACCCCGCCGCCGCCGCGCCCGCCACCGTGTTGGACGAGGTGACGAACGGATACGTCCCGTGGTCGATATCGAGCAGCACGCCCTGCGCGCCCTCGAACAGGATGCGGCGGCCGCGCGCGCGGGCCTCGTTGAGGTCGCGCCAGACGGGCTTGGCGAAGGCGAGCACGAAGTCGGCGATGCCGCGCAAGGACGCGAGCAGCTCGGCGCGGTCGACGGGGGGGACGCCGAAGCCGGCGCGGAGCGCGTCGTGGTGGGCGAACAGCCGGTCGAGCT
>CAXTFF010000186.1:0-4642 GCA_964243325.1 uncultured Sphingomonas sp. | reverse complement strand
CTTGGCGTTCGAGGTCACCTGCGCATGGACCTCCAGGCCGATCACGACCTCCCACTCGCCCGTCTCGCCCTGGATGCGATACCCGCTCATTCTACCACCATACCTTCGGACGCGCGGTGAAGCCCGCGCGTTCCTCCAACGCCAGCCCGGCGTTCAGCACGCCCTGCTCGTCCAGCGCGCGGCCGATGATCTGGAGCCCGAGCGGCAGGCCCGCCTTGTCGAGTCCGCCGGGCACCGACATGGCGGGCAGCCCCGCCAGCGACGACGGCACGGTGAACACGTCGTTCAGATACATCGCGATCGGGTCCGCCGACTTTTCGCCCAGCGCGAACGCGGCCGACGGCGCCGTCGGGGTCAGGAGCACGTCGCACCGCTCGAACGCCCGGTCGAAATCGCGCGCGATCAGCGCCCGGACCTTCTGCGCCTGGGTGTAGTAGGCGTCGTAGAAGCCCGCCGACAGGACGTAAGTGCCGATCATGATCCGCCGCTTCACCTCCGCGCCGAAGCCGTCGGCGCGCGTCGCGGCGTACATGTCCTGCAGCCCCGCGCCGTCGGGCAGGTCGCGCAGGCCGTAGCGTACGCCGTCATAGCGCGCGAGGTTGGACGACGCCTCGGCCGGCGCGATGATGTAATAGGCCGGAAGCGCGTATCTGGTGTGCGGCAGCGACACCTCGACGATCTCCGCGCCCGCGTCCTTGAGCCAGTCGATCCCGGCCCGCCACAGCGCGTCGATCTCCTCGGGCATGTCGTCGACGCGGTATTCCCTGGGGATGCCGACGCGCTTGCCGTGCATCCGTCCCGACAGCCCCTGCTCCCAGCGCGGCACCTCCAGTTCGAGCGAGGTCGCGTCCCGGGCGTCGAATCCGCTCATCGCCTCCAGCAGGATCGCGCAGTCGCGCACGTCCCGCGCCATCGGCCCCGCCTGGTCGAGCGAGGAGGCGAACGCGATCGTCCCCCAACGCGAGCAGCGGCCGTAGGTCGGCTTGATCCCCGCGATGCCCGTGAACGCGGCGGGCTGGCGGATCGAGCCACCCGTGTCGGTCCCGGTCGCGCCGGGGCACAGCCGCGCCGACACCGCCGTCGCCGATCCGCCCGACGATCCGCCGGGCGCGAGCGGAGCGTTGCCGCCGTCCGACCGCCGCCACGGCGACAGGACGTTCCCGAACGCGGAGGTCTCGTTCGACGACCCCATCGCGAACTGGTCCATGTTCAGCTTGCCCAGCATCCCCGCGCCCGCGTTCCACAGGTTCCGCGTGACGGTGGACTCGTATTGCGGCGTGAAGCCTTCGAGGATGCGGCTCGCGGCGGTGGTCGCGACCCCCTTGGTGCAGAACAGGTCCTTGATGCCCAGCGGCACGCCCGCCAGCGGTGCCAGCGCCTCGCCCGCCGCCCGCGCCGCGTCGGCGGCCTTGGCGGCGGCGATTGCGTGGTCGGGCGTCTCGACGAGAAAGGCGTTGAGCGGCTTGGCGCGGCTCACCTTGACGATGAACGCGTCGGCCACCTCGCGCGCCGAAAAGCGGCCGAGGCGCACGCCGTCGCGCAAGGCGGCGACGCCGAGATCGGTCAGGTCGCTCATCATTCGATCACCTTGGGCACGGTGAAGAAGCCGTGCTCGGCCTGCGGCGCGTTGGCGAGCACCGCGTCGCGCATGCCGCCGTCCGTCACCACGTCCTCGCGCAGGCGCAGCGTGTTCGGGATCACCGCGGTCATCGGCTCGACCCCGTTCGTGTCCACCTCGCCCAATTGCTCGATCCACCCCAGGATGTTGTTGAACTCGGGCGCGAGCGCGCCCGCCTCCTCATCGGTCATCGCGATGCGGGCGAGCTTGGCGATGCGGGTCACGGTGGCCTGGTCGACTGACATGGGCCGGGCGGCTACCGCCCGCGCGCGGTCGTTGCAAGCGCCCCCGCGTTGGGGCACGGGCGCGCGTCATGGTCCGGAAGTTCCTGTACGTCGTGGCGTTCGTGGTCGCGTTGGCGATCGCGGGAGCCTTCGCCTACCGCCTGTACGGCAACGACATCATCCGCGCCGCGCTGGTTCCGACCGGGGCGTTCCGCCCGCAGCCGGGTGTCGCCGCGCGGGCGTACGACGATCCCAGGATGTGGGTGGCCCGCCCCGACCTGCCGCGCAACCCCGCATTGTGGACGCCGTCGGGCTACCGGTCCGGCACCGGGGGGCGGGCGGCGGCGTTCTTCATACATCCCACCTCCCTGATCTCGCGCGAGGTGTGGAACGGCACGGTCGCCGGCGATCGGGAGACGAACTTCCGCACGGACGTCTTCGTGCGCGGCCAGGCGAGCGCGTTCAACGAGGTCGCCGACGTCTACGCGCCGCGCTATCGCCAGGCCACCTTCGGCGCGTTCCTGACGAGCGAGGCCGACGCCGGGCGCGCGCTGGCGCTCGCCTACCGCGACGTGGCCGCCGCCTTCGACGCGTTCCTCGCCCAGGTCGGCCCCGACCGCCCGCTGATCCTGGCCGGGCACAGCCAGGGCGCGCTCCACCTGACCACGCTGCTGCGCGAGCGGGTCGCCCGCGACCCGGCGCTCCGCCGCCGCGTGGTGGCCGCCTATGTCGTGGGCTGGCCGGTGTCGCGGACCACCGACCTCGCCGCGCTCGGCCTGCCCGAATGCCGCGCGGCGGCCGGGAGCGGGTGCGTCCTGTCGTGGCAGAGCTTCGCCGAGCCCGCCGATCCGTCGCTGGTGGTCGATGCGTACGATGCGACCACCGGCTTCGACGGCCGCCCGCGCCGGGGCACGCCGATGGTGTGCACCAACCCGCTGACCGGCACGCCCGACGCGTCCGCGCCGATCGCCGCCAATCCGGGCACGCTGGTCCCCTCCGCCGACCTGAGCACCGCCCGCCTCGTCCCGGAGGCCGTGCCCGCGCGCTGCGATGGGACGCGCGGGTTCCTACTCATCGGCGACCCGCCGGAGGTCGGGCGGTATGTGCTGCCGGGCAACAACTACCACGTCTACGATTACAGCCTGTTCTGGGCCGGCGTCCGCGCCGACGCCGCGCGGCGGCTCGCCGCCTTTTCCGCCCGGTGATCACCGCCGACCGCGCCGCGTTCCTCCAGGCCGTGCCGTCCGGCGGCCGCCTGCTCGGGCTCGATGTCGGGACCAAGACAATCGGCGCCGCCTTTTGCGACGCGGGGTGGAGCTTCGCCAGCCCCGCGGTCCTGATCCGCCGCACCAAGTTCCAGAAGGACAAGGCCGCGCTGGTCGACCTCATGCGCGGGCAGTCGGTCGCCGGGCTGGTGATCGGCCTGCCGATCAACCTGGACGGCTCCGAGTCGCCCCGCTCGCAATCCACCCGCGCCTTCGCCCGCAACGTCGAGGATCTCGGCCCGGTGTTCCTGTGGGACGAACGCTGGTCCACCCAGGCGGTGACCCGCGTCCTGCTCGAACAGGACGCGAGCCGCGCGAAACGAGCCGAGCTCGTCGACAAGATGGCAGCCGCCTACATCCTCCAGGGCGCGATCGACGCGCTCGTGGCGGTCTCGCCGGCGGCCTGAGCGGTCATTCCAGCGCCCACCGGACGTTGCGGAGCGCCGTGGTCGACGCGACCGGCGCGCCGTCCGCGCCCCGCGCGGGCTCGAACCGCCCGTTGCGCGTCGCCAGCCGGCAGGTCGCGCCGTCGAGATCGCCGTTCCCGCTCGACGAGGTGACGCGGCAGGCGACCACCCGCCCGTCCGTTCCCACATCGACCGCCACGCTCACCCGACCCTCCGCGCCCGCGCGCCTAGCGGCGGGCGGATAGCTGTCCTGCGGGAACCAGCCGCCCTGGTCGCCGCGCGGGCGCAGGCCCCGCGACAGGTCGACCGACGGCGTGGGCGCGACCGGCTGCGTCGGCGGTTCGATCCGGATCGGGAACGGCGGCGGCGGGATCACCGTCGTGCCGGTCAGGACGATCGCGTCCGTACGACGCACCACCGGTTCCGGTATCACGGGCGTGTCGATCGGCGGGCTCGTCGGCCGCTCGACCCGCGCGGTCGGCTCGGGCGGCGTCGGCTCGGGCGGCTCGGGCGGAGTCACGAGCGGTACGTTCTTGGTGACGAGCGGCCGATCCACCGGTGGGAAGATCGTCACCGCCAACCCCGACAGCAACGCCGCGCCCAGTCCCGCATGGACCAGCACGACCGCGCCGATCGTCGCGCCTTTGTTCGCCTTCTCGTCAGCATACGCCATGACATCTCTCCTGCTCATGCCCGGCAAGATCCACGCCGTACCGGACGCAGACGATGTTACGTTGTAACACTACACTGTCAAGCGCCGTCGCAAGGCGTTTCCGATTGCAACCGACCCCGCCCGGCCGCATTGCTCGCGCAAACGACCCGACCCGGAGAGCCGCCATGAAAAGCCACCTGAACCACTATATCGACGGCGCATGGGTCGCGTCCGACGGCGGCGCGCCCTACCACGTCATCGACCCCTCGACCGAGCGGCCGGTGACCGAGATCACGCTGGGCACCCCCGCCGACGCCGACCGCGCGGTCGCCGCCGCCCGGCGCGCGTTCGACAGCTGGTCGCGGTCCTCCGTCGCCGACCGCCAGGCGCTGCTCGGCCGCATCATCGATGAGTACAGGAAACGCCTCCCCGATCTCGCCAAGTCGATGAGCGAGGAGATGGGCGCGCCCATGGGC
>CAXTFF010000185.1:1153-4683 GCA_964243325.1 uncultured Sphingomonas sp. | reverse complement strand
GATCCTACGCCCGCTTCGCATATTAGCTTATGCTCGATCGAGCAAACGAACGTTACAGACGGAGTACGACATGGCGGGCAGCGTCAACAAGGTCATCCTGGTCGGCAACCTGGGCAAGGACCCCGAATCCAAGTCGTTCCAGAACGGCGGCAAGATCGTCAAGATGACGGTCGCCACCTCCGAGTCCTGGAAGGACCGCCAGTCGGGCGAGAAGAAGGAGAAGACCGAATGGCACAACGTCGTGATCAACGACGAACGCATCGCCGAGACCGCCGAGAAGTATCTGCGTAAAGGCGCCAAGGTCTATATCGAGGGCCAGATCCAGACGCGCAAATGGCAGGACCAGAACGGCGCCGACCGCTACACGACCGAGGTGGTGGTGCCGCGCTTCGGCGGGGTGATGACGATGCTCGACCGGGCCGGCGGCGAAGGCGGCGGCGGGGGCGGCGGTGGGGGCCGCGATTTCGGTGGCGGCGGCGATGAATATGGCGGCGGCTCGGGCGGCGGCTACGGCGGCGGCTCTCCTCGCGGCGGCGGGGCGGGCGGCGGCAAGGGGGGCGGCGGCTTCGGCCAGGGCGGCGGCTTCGCGGACGACCTCGACGACGACGTGCCGTTCTGAGGACACCCGTTGGACGTTCCTGACCTCGACGGAGCCGGCGAGCCGCGCGGCCGCGCGCGCGTCGTCGCTCCGTACGACGTGGCGGGCGCGACCGCGCGGCGCGACATGGCCGACCTCGCCGACTTCGCGGCCGAGCTGCTGGGCGCGCCGCTCGCCACCGTGACGGTGATGGACGACGACCACCAGCATTTCCTGTCCGCGCACGGGGTCGACCTGCCCGGCAGCCCGCGCTCCGCCAGCTTCTGCACGCATTTCCTGGACGAGCCGGGCATCTCGGTCGTCCCCGACGCCGCCGCCGACCCGCGCTTCGCCGACAACCCCTATGTCACCGGCGATTTCGCCTTGCGCTTCTACGCCGGCGCGCCGCTCGTCACCCCGGGCGGCGAGGTGCTGGGCAGCGTCTGCGTATACGATACGGTCCCCCGCGACGGCCTGACCGAGACTCAGCGCCACGGCCTCGCCATCCTCGCCAAGGCCGCGATGGGCCGCCTCGACGACCGCCGCGCCGAGCGCGAGCGCGAAGAGGCGCGCGCCGCCGAACGCGCCCGGCTGGCCGAAGCCGCCGCCCGGCTCCGCCTGCTCGCCGACGCCATGCCGCAGATGGTGTGGTCGGCCCGGCCGGACGGGGCCGTCGATTATTGGAACGCCCGCTGGTACGAATATACGGGCGTGCCGCACGGGTCGACCGACGGCGAGGAGTGGGAAGGCGTGGTCCATCCCGACGATCAGGAACGGACCCGGTCGACATGGCGGCGCAGCCTGGCCACGGGCGAGCCCTACGACATCGAATATCGGCTGCGCGATCGTCGCGGCGAGTTTCGGTGGGCCCTGGGCCGCGCGCTCGCGGTGCGCGACCCGGACGGCCCGATCACCCGCTGGGTCGGCACCTGCACGGACATCCACGACCAGAAGCTCGCCTCCGACGAGCGCGAGGTCGTCGCCCAGGAGCTCAGCCACCGGATCAAGAACATCTTCGCGGTCATCTCCGGGCTGATCACGCTGGCCGCCAAGAAGCGCCCCGTCATGGCCGACGCCGCGGCCGACCTGCGCGACCGGATCACCGCGCTCGGCCGCGCGCACGATTTCGTGCGGCCGCACAGCGCGCACTCGCGGCGCGACGCCGCGCCGGACGCGCTGCGCGGGCTGCTCGCCGAATTGTTCGCCCCCTACGGCCGCGTCCGGGTGGAGGGCGACGACCTGCCCATCGACGACCGGTCGGCCACCCCGGTCGCGCTGCTGTTCCACGAGCTCGCGACCAACGCGACCAAATACGGCGCGCTGTCGACCGAAGCGGGCGCGGTGACGGTGGCGGTCGAGCGCGGCGACAGGCGCGCCGTGATCCGGTGGACCGAGCGCGGCGGCCCGCCCGTCACCGCGCCGGAGGGCGAGACGGGTTTCGGCACGCAGCTGGTGGAACTGAGCGCGGTGCGCCAGCTGGGCGGCGACCTCCGTCGCGACTGGCGACCGGACGGGCTCGTGGTGACGCTGGACGTGCCCTTGACGGCGTTCGGCAGCCGTTGAGGCGACGACGTCGGCGTTCGGCCGCCGCTAGGTCGATCGCTCAGCCGACCCGGGCGGCGCGGCCGACCTGCTGGAGGTCGTCGTTGGCGGGCGGCTGCTGTTCGCTCCCGGCCATCTCGGCGGCGAGCAGGATCGCGGCTTCGCTGAAAGGTTTGCGGACATAGCCCAGCGCGTGTGCCGCCTCGCCGATCTGCGCGGGGTTGGCGGTGACGAACACGACCTTGACCCCGTGCTCGCGCGCCATCCGTCGCGCGATGTCCGGGCCGGTGCAGCCGTCGCGCAGGTTCACGTCGACCAAGGCGAAATCGCAATCGGGCGCGGCGGCGTAGGCGGCCTCGCTGTCGGGCGCGATCGCGCAGACGTCGTACCCTGCGTCCGTCAGTATTCGTTCGAGATCGAGCGCGACGAAGATCTCGTCCTCGACGATCAGTGCGGTCTTACCCATGCCTAATCCAGATTATGTGTCACACGAAGGCAACGCGGGTCCAACCTGCTGGTTCCCTCGGCTTTTGAGCAGGAACACCGCGTGTTCGGCCAGGAGATTGGCCATGACCGGCCCGGTCAGCCCCTCTCCCGCCAGGAACCAGGCGCGCTCCACCGCGATCCCGCGCTCGGCGAGGTAGGCGCGGAAATCGTCCACGGTCAGATGGTGGATGTTGGGCGTGTCGTACCACCGCTCGGGCAATTGGGGAGTGACCGGCATCCGCCCGTCGCGCAGGAGCGACAGCCGCACGCGCCAATGCGCGAAGTTGGGAAACGACACGAACGCGCGCGCGCCGATGCGCAGCAGGTGTTCCAGCACCCGGTCGGGCGCGCGCGTCGTCTGCAGCGTTTGGCTGAGCACGGCGTAGTCGAAGCTGCCGCCCGGGTAATCGGCCAGGTCGCGGTCGGCGTCGCCCTGCACCACCGACAGCCCGCGCGCGACCGCGGCCGCGACGTTGGCCCCGTCGATCTCCAGCCCGCGCGCATCGACCCCCGCGTCGTCGCGCAGCGCCGCCATCAGCGCGCCGTCGCCGCAACCGACATCGAGCACGCGGCTGCCGGGCGTCACGTGGTCGGCGATGATCGCCAGGTCGGGGCGTAACCTCACGCGTCGGCCTTGAGGAAGCCGTCGACCACGCGCGTCAGTTCCGGGGATTCGAGCAGGAACGCGTCGTGCCCGAACGGGCTGGACAGCTCGACGAAACTCGCCGCCGCGCCGGCCGCGTTGAGCGCCTGCACGACCCGGCGCGACTCCGCCGTCGGATAAAGCCAGTCGGTGTCGAAGCTGACCAGGCAGAAGCGCGTGGGGCTTGCCCGGAACGCGCCCGCGAGCGGCCCGCCATGCTCGTCGCCCAGGTCGAAATAGTCCATCGCCCGGGTGATGTAGAGGTACGAATTGGCATCGAAG
>CAXTFF010000185.1:0-1143 GCA_964243325.1 uncultured Sphingomonas sp. | reverse complement strand
CCCGAACCCCTTGGTGTCCCTCGCCTGGAGCTTCCTCCCGAACTTCTCCGTCAGCCCCGCCTCGGACAGGTAGGTGATGTGCGCCGCCATCCGCGCGACCGCCAGCCCCGCCGCGGGCGCGTCGCCGCCGTAATAATCGCCACCGCGCCAGTTCGGATCGGCCATCACCGCCTGGCGCCCGACCTCGTGGAAGGCGATGTTCTGCGCGGTGTGCCGCGCGGTCGACGCGATCACGACGGCGGCGCGGACGCGCGCGGGATAGGTGGCGGCCCAGCTGAGCGCCTGCATGCCGCCCATCGACCCGCCCACGACCGCGCGCAACCGCCCGATGCCGAGGTGATCCAGCAGCATCGCTTGCGCCCGCACCATGTCGCGGATCGTGATCACCGGGAAGCGCATGGCATAGGGCCGCCCGTCCGGACCCGCGCTCGCCGGGCCCGACGATCCCATGCAGCTTCCCAGCACGTTGGCGCACACCACGAAGTGCCGCAGCGGATCGATCGGCCGCCCCGCCCCGACCATCCGCGTCCACCAGCCGGGCTTGCCCGTCCGCGGATGGACGCTCGCCACATGCTGGTCGCCCGTCAGCGCGTGGCAGACGAGGACTGCGTTAGACCGCTCGGCGTCCAGCTCGCCATAGGTCTCGTACGCGATCTCGACGGGCGACAGGTTCCCGCCCCCATCGAGCGCGAGCGGCCCGGGGAGCACGACGCGGCGATCGAGGCCGAAACGCTGGTCCGATGGCATGAAACGCGGCGTACGGGAAAAAAGCGCTGTCCTACAAGCGTCGCGCCCTGCTTGACCGGCGCGGTGATGGAACCCGGCCCCCCGGGATCGCGCGATCCTCGCGAATGCCGTGCGACAGCGGAACCCGACGGCGCCGTTGGCGTGATCTTTGGTGACCTTTCGACCGCGCGCGCTCGCTTTGCGCGGCCTGGAAACCTGCTAAGCCCCGCGCCATGACCGCACCCGTCCCCAAGCCCTGGATCATGGACATCGCGCCCTACGTTCCCGGGCGCTCCACGACCGACGACGGCCGCCGCGTCGTCAAGCTTTCGTCCAACGAGAACCCGCTCGGCACGCCGCCCGCCGCCCGCGCCGCGTTCGCGCAGGCCGCAGGCAGCCTGGAACGCTACCCGGACG
>CAXTFF010000184.1:0-4688 GCA_964243325.1 uncultured Sphingomonas sp. | reverse complement strand
GTCCCGGACCAGAGCTTGTGCACCAGGTTCCGGTCGCATCCCGGACCCGATCGTGAAAGGTCGCCGCATGGCATGGTGCCGCAACGGGTGCTATACGGAGCCCCCGATGGTCATCGGACACGGTCGGCGGACAGGAACACGGCAGCGACTATGTCAAAATCACCACCCGCCAAACCGTCCAGGGTTCAGGTCAAGAATCCCGTGACCAATCAGTGGGTCAAGTTGGACACGAGAACCGGCCGGATCGTCGACTCGAAAAAGAGCCCTGGACCCTATCAGAACATTCCCAAGAAGTAGGTGGCGCTCCTCTTCTCGCCGGTCGATCAGACGGAGCTGATCGACGCGTTCGAACCGCGGCCGCGAACCGCGTTCTTGATGCAACAGCTCGATGGCAATCAGACATCGGCCGATCAGACGATGGTTCAAGAGGTCAGGGCGGCGCTCGCCCTCGCCGACTTCCACGTCGTCACCGCGAGCGACGTCCGGGGAACCGGCGACTACCTTCACAAGATACTCAATCTGATCCGTGGGTGCGGTTTCGCCGTCGCGGTGTTCTCGGACCGGACGCCGCCCAGGACGCTGGCCAACATCTTCTTCGAGGTCGGGATGGCGGGGGTGCTCGGAAAACCCATTCAATTGGTGCTCACCGGCGACAATCCCGCGCCTTCCGATTTCGTCCGCACCGAATGGATCGCGTATAAGCGCGGCGACGAGGCCGCGCTCCGCGTCGCGCTCGGCGACAGTCTCGGCCGCATCGACGAGCTTGCCGGCTACTACCGTGACATCGGAGAGGTGGCGTTGGAGGCCGACCGTCCGGACTTGGAATTGGTCTTCGAACGCTTCAAGCAGGCGATCCTGATCGGCGACGACGCCAGGGCCCGCGAAGGCGTGCGGAATGTCCGCGAACGTCTGCTTGCTGCCCGAAACGCGCAGGGGCAGGACGACATGGCGAGCCACCGGGAGCGGCTCTACCGCTCGACTTCGGAGTTCTTGCGTCTGCTGCCGGTATCCGTGCCCATCTAGCCGGGCGTCGACGCCGCCCGGCAAGTGGCCGTCATCCCCTCACCCCGCCCGCGCCTTGAGCCCCGCGGGCCCGACCCGCGTCTCGCGCTCCAGCGCGGCCAAGTCGTCGATGCGGACATGTCCGTTCTGCATCTCCACGCACCCCACGCCCCGCAGCATCTGCAGCACCCGGTTCAGGTGCACCGCCGTCACCCCCGTCACCGCGGCCAGCTGCGTCTGCGTCATGGGCAGCGGGAAACGGCGCGCGTCCGGCGCGATCAGCCCGGCCGCCACCAGCCGGCGGAACGTCTGGAGGAAGAACGTCGCCAGCCGCTCGCCGCTCGACAACCGCCCCACCGCGAACAGCGCCTCGCGCAGGAACCCCGTGTCCGCCGCCAGCAGCTCCAGCAGCGCCGCCGCCACCCCCGGATCGCGCGCCGCCGCCTCGCGCACGGCGCCCGCGGGCAGCCGCCTGACGGTGCCGTCGCTCAAACCGAACAGGTCGTCGTCGACCGTCGCGTTGATCAGCCCGTCCGCGCCCACGACGTCGCCTGCGATATGGACGCCCGTGAACGCCGCCTCGCCGGCTTCCGTCGACCGCGACCGCCCGATCCACCCCTCCGCCAGCAGGTGGACATGCGCCAGCGGCTCGCCCGCGGCGTGCAGCCGCTCGCCGCGCGTCACCGCGCGCGCCTCGCCCTGCGCGAACAGCGCGCGCAGCGGGTCGCGCCGATCCGATCCGTCCGCATCCATGTGACCGTTCCCCCCCCTAGGGCGCGAGAATGAAACGGTTTTGTAACGAAACGCAACATCGGAGATGCGGGCGGAGGCGGAAAAGGTCGAACCGCGCCGCGCCCTAGAACCTCCTGCTCACCGTCACCCCGTAGGTGCGTGGATCGCCCGGTTGACCGACGACCAGCCCCGTGCTCCCCGACTGCGTCGCCAGCACGTCGAAATACCTCTCGTCGAACGCGTTGCGCAGCCAGCCGAACACGTTCCACCCGCCCCGCTCCTCCCGGAACCCCAGCCGGAAGTTCGCCAGCGAATAGCCGCCGATGTCCAGGTAGGCCGACCGCGACGGGTTCGACGAGAAGCGCGAGCGGTAGCTGCCGTCGAACCCCGCATAGGCGAACCCCGCCGCCCCGAACGGCCGGGCGGGCAGGTTGTACTCGGCCCCGTACGAGAACGCCCGTTTCGAGATGCCCGGCAGCACCTGCCCCGATATGTCGCAAAAAGGCGGGCTCGCGCCGCCCGGCTGCCCGGGCGCGCCCGGGGTCCCCGCGACCGCGCCGTTCGCGTCCACCCCCAGCTGCGGCCCGCCCGACAGCTCGGGCGGGCACGGCGCGTTGGTGAACCGCCGGTAGGTCGCGTCCGTGAACGCCGCGTTGCCGTACAACGACAGCCGGTCGGTCGGCCGGAACGACGTGTCGACCTCGATCCCTTGCGTGCGGACCTTGCCCGCATTGGCCAGGTACCCGCGGATGACGTTCACCTGCTGGTTGTTGACGGTGGCCTGATAGTTGGAAATCTCCGTCCGGAACGCGGCCAGGTTGACCGTCGCGCGCCGGTCCAGGAATTGCGTCTTCAGTCCCAGCTCGAAATGGTCGACCTTCTCGGGCCGGACGGTCGCGGTCGCCAGGATCGGGTCGTTGTTCGCATCGAGCGGCAGCCCCGACAGGTTGATGCCCCCCGACTTGTACGACCGCGCATAGGTCGCGTACGCGTTGACGTCGTCGGTCGCGGCGTAGGCGACCGTGAAGTCGCCCGACAGGTTCCACCGGTCGAACGCGGGCCGGTAGGATTGCGGCGCCAGCACCCCGCGCTGGTCATTCGTCAGCGCCGTGCTTCCGGTCCCGGTGGTCACCACCGACACGTACGATCCGTCCTTCTTGTCGTAATTCAGCCTGAGCCCCGGCGACAGCGACAGCCGGTCGGCGACGCGCCAGGTCAGCTTTCCGAACAGGGCCGCGCTGGTGTTCTCGAAGCCGATCGTGTTGGTCGATGTCAGCCCGTCGAGCGTCGCCGGGTTCCGCCCGGCCGCGCTGGTCGGGTTCAGCAGGAACGCGCTCGCCGCCGGGCCTTGGCGCTGCAGTCCTTGCGTGTCGATCGTCTGCCGGAAATAGAACGCGCCGGCCGTGTAATCGAGCTTGTTGGTCCCGTTCGACGATACGCGCGCTTCCTGCGTGAACTGCTCCTGCTGCGACGGATTGGCGGACACCGTCGTGATCGGCAATCCGATGAAGTCGCGGTCGTTGGACGGCTTCCAATCCCAAAACCGCCACGCGGTCACCGACGTCAGCGTCGCCGGCCCTGTATCCCAGTTCGCCAGCAGCGACACGCCCCCCAGCTCCTGACGGGCGCGAAGCGGCGAATCGATGTCGGTCACCCGGTCGAACGGATCGGTCGACGGCACGACGTACCCCTGCGCCGCCGCCAGCGCGGCGTACTGCCGGTTCAACGGCCGCTGCGTGGCCCCGGTCCGCGCATAATACTGCACGCAGCATTCAGGATCCTGTCGGTTGTAATCGGCGAACAAGGTCAGATCGACCCCCTCCGCCGCGCGCCATAGCAACTGTCCCCGCACGCTCCGGTTATCCTGCGCGTTCTGGAACCGGTCGGTCCGGATATTCCGGATGGTTCCGCGCCGCGTCGTCAGGGACATGGACAGCCGCGCCGCCAGCCGGTCGTCCACCAGCGGCCCCGACACCGACGCCTTGCTTTGCAGGAAGTCGAGGTTGCCCCCCGTCAGCTCCGCCCGCGCCTCCAGATCGAAACTCGGCGGTCGCGACGTGACGTTGATCGCGCCCGCCGTGGTGTTCTTACCGTACAAAGTCCCCTGCGGCCCGCGCAGCACCTCGATCCGCTCCGTGTCGGTGAAATCGAACGTCGCCGCCGCGATCCGCGAATTATACACCTGGTCCACATAGATGCCGACGCCCTGCTCGATCCCATCGTTGGTCAGCCCGAACGGCGCGCCCAGCCCGCGGATGTTTGCCGCCGAATTGCGCGGATTGGTGGAATAGAACTGGAGCGACGGCTGGATCTGCGTCAGCCGGGCGACGTTGTAGCTGCCCGTCGCGGTCAGGGCGCTCTCCCCGATCACCGACACCGCGATCGGCACCTTCTGCACCGACTCCGACCGCCGCCGCGCGGTGACGACCACCTCGCCGCCCGCGCCCGCCGCGACGGGCCCGAGCGCGTCCGGCGGCGGATCGGCCCGCTGGGGCGGAACGGGCGCGGGCACCGTTTGGGCGAGCAGGAACGCGGTGAATAACGGCATGGCGGCACCTCCGATCGGGTGCAATCTCCACCGATCCGCTAGGGGATCAACTCACGCTAACTAACCTCGCCCCAAGCTCCGCTTCACGTGGAACCGTTATTTCGCCATCGCCCACCGCAGCAACCCGCCCACGCCCAACGCCCCCGCCCTGACCGCCGGCGCGCCGGGGAACGGCAGCTTCAGCCCATGCATCCGCCGCGCCCAACCCGGCAGCAGGTCCACCCCCGCCCGCAGCATGAGCGCGTTGGCGGGCGCGGTCGCCAGGCTCGGCGACGGCTGTGCCAGCATCAGCCGCGACACCTCCCGCGTCCGCGCGTCGCTCCGCAGCTCGGGCCGCACCCGCCGGAAATAGGCCGCGAGCTCCCCGCGCGTCGTCGGCGCCTCCTCCGCCCCCAGCATCCGGGCG
>CAXTFF010000183.1:0-4735 GCA_964243325.1 uncultured Sphingomonas sp. | reverse complement strand
AGCTCGATCAGCCCCATGACGGGCACCGGGTTGAAGAAATGCACCCCCACGAACCGCGCCGGATCGGGCGACGCCTGCGCCAGCCGCGTGATCGGGATCGACGAGGTGTTGGTCGCCAGGATCGCGTCGGGCCGCAGCACCGCGCCGACATCGGCGAAGATGGCGCGCTTGATCGCCTCCCGCTCGGTCGCCGCCTCGATCACCAGGTCGCACGCGCCCATCGCGCCCGCGCCCTCGACCGGCTCGATCAGCGCGAGCGCCGCGTCGCGGTCCTCGCCTGCGATCTTCTCCTTGGCCACCGCGCGGTCGAGCTGCTTGGCGATCCCCGCGATCCCCGCCCCGGCGCGCTCGGCGGACACGTCGGACAGCAGCACGCGGAAGCCCGCCTGCGCGGAGACCTGGGCTATGCCGGCGCCCATCTGCCCCGCCCCGATCACGCCGATGGTTTGCACGCCGTTCTCCGCCCGTTAGGCTCCCGCCCATGCTTCTTCTCGCCCTTGCCGCCGCCGCCGCGCAACCGCAACCCGGTGCGCTCAGGACATTCGGGGATTGGACGGTCGGGTGCGACAATGCCCGCCGCTGCCAAGCGGTCGCGCTCGTTCCGAAAGTGGATGCTTCGGACACCTATTTGATGCTGGTGGTCCGACGCGACCCTGCCGGGCGAATGATGCCGACGCTGAGCCTCTCGATCGAGGACGAGTTACCCGCCGGACCGCTCTCGCTCCGCGTCGACGGCAAGGTCGTGGCGCGCGTGACCGGCCACGCTCCACTTCCGGTCGATACCGCGCTCGCTTCGGCCCTTGGCCAAGGGCGACGCGCCACGCTTACAGATATGGGAGGCCGGCTGCTCGCGGCCGCGTCGCTCAAGGGCCTCGCCGCCGCCTTTCTCCACCTCGACGAGCAGCAACGCCGTCTTGGTACCGTCGGCGCGCTGATCCGACGGGGATCGCGCCCCGATGCCACCGTCCCCACCCCGCCCGCGCTGCCGAGCATCGTTCAGCCGCGCGTGTCCCTACGCGCGCCACGCACCCTAGCTCCGGCGGCCGCCGCGCGCCTGATCGGCTCCGAGAATGCGATCTGCGACTATGCCAGCAGTCCGGTAAAACCGCGGGCGTTCCGGCTCGACGCGCAGCACAGCCTCGCGCTCGTCGATCACCCGTGCGGTAACGGGGCATACAACGCATCTACGAGCGCGTTCGTCCTTGATGAATCAGGACGCGCCACAGCCGCCCGATTCGACACGCCGGCAGGCTTCGGCCCCGAAGACGCGCACATCCTCGTCAACACGGACTGGGATCCGGGCGATCGACGCTTGGCGGGTTTCGCCAAGGCTCGAGGCCTCGCCGACTGCGGCGTCGGCCAGGCTTTCGCCTGGGACGGCGCGCGCTTCCGCCTCGTACACCAGGAGGTGATGGGCGAGTGTCGGGGATCGCGCGACTACATCGTCACCTGGCGGGCTACCGTCGTGACGACCGCGCGCTAAGGCGTCGCGCCTGCCGGTCGCGCTTCCGCCAGCAGCACCGCGAACAGCGCGTCCGGGTCGGTCCACTCGGCCACCGGCTCCCACCCGCCCGCGCGCAGCAGCAGCCGGGCGGCGTCGGGCGTGTATTTATGGCTGTTCTCGGTGTGGATCGTCTCGCCCGCCGCCATCCCGAATATCTCGCCCGCGACGGTGAAGCGGATGTCGCGCACCGCCTCCAGGTGCATCTCGATCCGCGACGCGCCCGCGTTCCACCGCGCCACGTGGCGGAACGCGTCGGCCGGCACGTCTCCCCCCAGCTCGCGGTTGACTCGCGTCAGCAGGTTCAGGTTGAACCGCGCCGTCACGCCGCTCGCGTCGTCATAGGCGGCGACCAGCCGTTCGACCGGCTTCACCCGGTCCATCCCGATCAGCAGCATCGCCCCCCCGCCCAGCGACGCGCGCATCGACCTGAGCAGGTCGACCGCCCCCGCCGGCTCGAGATTGCCGATCGTGGAGCCGGGGAAGAATCCCAGCCTGGGCAAGTCCGCGACCGCTTCAGGCAACGTCATCGGCGCGGTGAAGTCCGCCTCGAACGGCATCACCGCCACCTCCGGAAACTCACCCGAAAGCGCCTGCGCCGCCTCGCGCAGGAAATCGCCCGATATATCGATGGGCACGTACACCGGCGGCCGGACGCAGCGCAGCAGCAGCCGCGTCTTGGTCGACGCGCCCGACCCGAACTCGACCACGGCGCGGTCCGGCCCGACCAGCGTCGCGATCTCCGCGCATGCCGCCTCCAGGATCGCCGTCTCGGTCCGCGTCGGGTAATATTCGGGAAGCTCCGTGATCAGCTCGAACAGCTCGGACCCGGCATGGTCGTAGAACCACCGCGCCGGTACCGCGCGCGGCCTGGCCCGGAGCCCCGCGAGCACGTCGTCCCGGAAACTCACAGGTCGCGCGCCAGCCGGACGCCCGTGAACTGCCAACGCTGATGGGGCGCGAAGAAGTTGCGATAGCTGGCCGACGCGTGTCCGCGCGGGGTCGCGCACGACCCTCCACGCAGCACGAACTGCCCGCTCATGAACTTGCCGTTATACTCGCCCACCGCCCCGTCGGCCGCGCGGAAGCCCGGATAGGGCCGGAACGCCGATCCCGTCCATTCCCATACGTCGCCGAAGAAGGCGGGGCCGCCCGCCGACGGGCGCGGCTCCACCGGGCCCGCCGCGTCCAGCTGGTTGCCGTTCGCCGGATCGAACGCCGCCGCCGCCGACTCCCATTCGGCCTCCGTGGGCAACCGCGCGCCGGCCCAGGCGGCGTAGGCGTCCGCCTCGTACAGGCTCACATGCGTGACCGGGGCCGCCGGATCGATCGCCCGCCGCCCGTCGAGCCCGAAGCGCGTCCACGCCTCCTGACGCTTTTCCCAATAGAGCGGGGCGTCGATTCCCTCCAATCTCACCCAACTCCAGCCCTCGCTCAGCCAATGGCGCGGCTCGCGGTAGCCGCCGTCCTCGATGAAGGCGGACCATTCGTGGTTGGTGACCGTCCGGTCGGCGACCGCGTGCGGCGACAGCCAGGCGGTGTGACGCGGTCCCTCGCAATCGAACGCGAACCCTTCGCCCGCATGACCGATCTCGACGGCGCCTTCGCGCCCCCGCGTCCAGCCGATCGGCCCCGGCATCGCGACGGGCGTCTTGGGCGCGGGCGGCCACAAGGCGGGCTGCAGCGGGTTGCGCGACAGCAGGTGCAGCATGTCCGTCTGCAGCAGCTCCTGGTGCTGCTCCTCGTGCCGGCAGCCGAGCTCCACCAGCGTCCGCGCCGCCTCGGGCAGCCCCGGCAGCGCCGCGGCGAGCGCGGCGTCGACATGCGCGCGGTAGGCGCGCACCTCGTCCAGCGTCGGCCGGGTGATCAGCCCGCGCGCGTCGCGCGCGTGCCTGGCCCCTTCGGCCTCGTAATAGCTGTTGAACAGGAACGGCCAACATTCGTCATGCAGCCGGTATCCGGGGACATGGTCGCGCAGCACGAACGTCTCGAAGAACCAGCTCGTGTGCGCCAGATGCCATTTGGCGGGCGAGGCGTCGGGCATGGACTGCACCGTCGCGTCCGCGTCCGACAAGGGCGCGGCCAGCGCTCGCGACAGCCCGCGCACCGCCGCATATCGCCGGCCAAGCGGGTCCACCTCGTCGATCGCCGGAACCGCTGCCATCGTCGGCTCCTCATCATGGGCGGACCGCCCGCCCGTCAACAAAGGTCAGCGCGTCGCGCCAGGCTTCCAGAGCACGTCGCCGCCCGCGCCGTTCGCCGCGCGCGCCGCGACGAACAGATAGTCGGACAGCCGGTTGACGTAGGCCAGCGCCTGCGGGTTGGCGAGCGATCCCATGGCGACCACGCCCCGCTCCGCGCGCCGCGCGACCGCGCGCGCGACATGGAGCGCCGCCGCGCCCGCGCTCCCGCCCGGCAGGATGAAGCTGGCGAGCGGCGGCAGGTGCTCGTTCAGCGCGTCGATCGCGCGTTCCAGCCGTTCGACCTGGGCGGCGACGATGCGCAACGTCATCTCCGACGGCGCGAAATCGTCGCCCGGCGTGGCGAGGTCGGCGCCGAGGTCGAACAGTTCGTTCTGTATGGTGGCCAGGTCGCGCGCGATCGGGTCGTCGCCCAGCGCGACGATCGCCACGCCGATGTGACTGTTCGCCTCGTCCACGTCGCCCATCGCCGCCAGCCGCGGATCGGCCTTGGACAGGCGCGATCCGTCGACCAGCCCGGTCTCGCCCGTGTCGCCGGTCCGCGTGTAGATGCGGTTGAGCTTGACCAGCTTCCTACGTCCGGCCGGCCGCGAACAGGATCACCACCACGATCAGCACCGCGATCCCCTGGAAGAAGATGCGCTGCTGCATCATGCTGTTCGACTTCAGCGACGACCTGCTCGGCCCGCCCTTGGCCTCCGCGCTCGATTCCTGAAGGAACGCGATGACACCTCGCACCAGCGCCACGACCGTCGCGATCATCGCCGCGACCAGGAGGATGATGAGAAACGTGTTCATGGCCCCGATCTAGTCGCGCGCGATCGAATATCCAGCCGGGACGATATCCTCCATCAACCCGGCCGCCAATTTGCCGCCGTCCGCGCCGCCCGCGCGCAGGCTCGCCAGCGACGGGCTCCCCCGCCGCTTGGCCAGCCGCCCGCCGTCCGCCCCGACCAGCAGCGGGTGGTGGCGGTAGCGGGGCGTCGGCAGCCCGAGCAGCGCCTGGAGCAGCCGGTGGACGTGCGTCGCCTCG
>CAXTFF010000182.1:2549-4750 GCA_964243325.1 uncultured Sphingomonas sp. | reverse complement strand
GGCACGATCGCCGTCCCGCCCGGCTCCAGCCCCTCGAACACCTCCGCCTTGGCGTCCGCGATCGCCGCCTCGTCCGCGAAGAACTCCAGGTGCGCGGGCGCGATCGCCGTCACGATCGCGACGTGCGGCCTGACCATCCGCGTCAGGTCGGCCAGCTCGCCCGCGTGGTTCATCCCCATCTCGAACACGCCGAACGCCGCGCCCCGCGGCATCCGCGCCAGGCTCAGCGGGACGCCGGTATGGTTGTTGTAGCTCTTGACCGACCGGTGGACCCGGTCGTGGTTCGACCGCTCGAGCGCCGCGAACAGCGCCTGGGTGGCCGACGTCTTGCCGACCGACCCGGTCACGCCGACGATCCGCGCCGCCGACCGGTCCCGCGCCGCGCGCCCGAGCGCCCGCAACGCCGCGAAGCCGTCCTCGACCAGCACATGCGGACCCTCGCACGGCTCCGACACGATCGCCCCGACGGCACCCGCAGCGAACGCCTGCCCGACGAAACGGCGCCCGTCGGTCGCCTCCCCGCGCATCGCCGTGAACAGGTCGCCCGGCCCGACCTCGCGCGAGTCGAACGCCACGCCGCCCGCCGTGAAGTCGCCCGCCGCCGCCCCGCCGGTCGCCGCGGCGACCTCGGCGGCGGTCCACAGGGTCAACGCGCGCCTTCCACCCGCGGCAGCGGCCGCGCGGAGGTCTCCCCGCTGCCGAACTTCAGCCCCAGCTTGGGCCGCTTGCCCTCGTCCTTGCGGGGCCCGAACATCGCCTTGCGCTCACCCACACTCATCCCGCACACTCCCTGGCCACGGCCACATCGTCGAAAGGAAGGACCAGGTCGCGCACGACCTGCCCCTGCTCATGCCCCTTGCCCGCGACCAGCACGATGTCGCGCGGCCCGGCCTCCCCGATCGCCGCCGCGATCGCGTCGCGCCGGTCGCCGATTTCCGAAAATTCGCCCCCTTTTCCGCAAGCCAGACCTTCGATCACCATGCGGCGGATGGCCGCCGGGTCCTCGAAACGCGGATTGTCGTCGGTGACGATCACCCTGTCGGCCCCGGCCGCCGCGACCGCGCCCATGGGCGCGCGCTTGCCGGGATCGCGGTCGCCACCCGCCCCGAACACCAGGATCAACCGCCCGCCCGCATGGGGCTTGAGCGCGTCGATCGTCGCCTCCAACCCGCCTGGCGTATGCGCGTAATCGACATAGACGGGGGCGCCCGACCGCGCGATCGCCGCGCGCTCCAGCCGCCCGCGCACGGGCTGCAACCGCGACAGCGACTTCAGCGTCGCCGCCGCCCCGCCGCCGGTTGCGATCACCAGCCCGGCCGCGACCAGCGCGTTGGCCGCCTGGTACGCCCCGATCAGCGGCAGATCGACCCGGTGCGTGGCCCCCTCCGCCTCGATCGCCAGCGTCTGCCCGAGCAGCGTCGGCGTCCGCCCGGCGAGCCGCAGCGCCTCGCCGCCGGCGCCCACCGTCAGCACGCGCGCGCCCCGCGACCGCGCGACCTCGGCGACCCGCCCGGACACCGGATCGTCCGCCCACACCACCGCCGCCCCGCCGGGCTGAAGCGCCTCCGCGAACAGCCTGAGCTTGGCGTCGAGATACGCCGCCATCGTCCCGTGATAGTCCAGATGGTCGCGCGACAGGTTGGTGAACGCCGCCGCCGCGACCGGCACGCCCTCCGTCCGGTACTGGTCGAGGCCGTGGCTCGACGCCTCGAACGCCAGATGCGTCACCCCCTCGCGCGCAAGCCCGGCGACGTTCGACAGGAACGTGACGATGTCGGGCGTCGTCAGCCCGGTCACGACCCGCTCGTCGGCCGTCGTCACCCCCAGCGTCCCGATCGACGCCGCGTGGTGGCCGCCCATGCGCCACAACTGGCGGCACATCTCGACCGTCGACGTCTTGCCGTTGGTCCCGGTGACCGCCACCGCCGTTTCGGGAAACGGCTGGAAGAACCGCGCCGCCAGCCCGGCGAAACGCCTGCGCGGATTGGCGTCGGCGATATGCGTCGCGCCCTCGACCCGGGCGTTCGGACCCGCCACCACCGCCACCGCGCCGCTGCCGACCGCCTGGGGGATGAACCGCTCGCCGTCGAAGCGCGCGCCCGGAAACGCGCCGAACACCGTGCCCGGCGCGACCTTGCGATGGTCGATCGCAAAGCCGGTCACGGCCGCCGCCTCGTCCCCGCCGGTGAGCGCGCCCAACC
>CAXTFF010000182.1:0-2539 GCA_964243325.1 uncultured Sphingomonas sp. | reverse complement strand
CCTCATTCCCCCGACCTCATTCGCCGTGCGCCCCGCTCTCGCCCGGCGCGCGCCACAGCAGCGCCATGACGTCGCGCTGGTCGATGTCGGCGTGGTCGTCGGGGATCACGCCCAGGATCGCCCCCGTCCGCGCGATCACCCGGCTGACCACCGGCGCGGCGGTATAGGCCGCGGTGGTCTGGAACTGGTTCGCTTCCACGCGCTTGGGGCTGTCCATCATCGCGATCACGACATAACGCGGCGCGTCCATCGGGAACGCGGCGGCGAAGGTCGACACGTTGGCGTTCGACGCGTACCCGCCGCCCCGCGCGACCTCGGCGGTCCCCGTCTTGCCGCCCACGCGGTAGCCCGGGGCCTCGCCCTTGCGGCCCGTCCCTTCCTGCACGATCAACCGCAGCATCTGCCGCATCCGCCGGCTCGTCTCCGCGCTGATGACCCGGCGGCCCTTGGGCGCATGCCCGGGCTCGACCTTCAGCAGCGTCGACGGCCGCCAGACGCCGCCGTTGATCATCGCGGCGTACGCGCTCGCCAGATGCAGCGGCGTCACCGCGATGCCGTGGCCGTAGGCCGTCGTCATGGTCGTCGTCCGCGCCCAGAATGTCGGCCATAGCGGCCGCCCCTTCTCGCGCAGTTCGATGTCCGGCTTGGTGTCGAATCCCAGCCGCCGGAACATCGCCTGCATCCGCCGGGGGCCGATCTCGTCGGCCATCCGCGCGGTGGCGATGTTGGACGAATGGACCAGCGTCTCGGGGATGTTCAGCCACCGGCCCTGGGGATGATCGTCCTTGATCTTGAACCGCCCGACCTGCAGCGGCGCGGTCGCGTCGAACCGGCGCGACAGGGTCGCCACCCCCGTCTCCAGCGCGATCGCGGCGGTGATCACCTTGAAGGTCGATCCCAGCTCGTACACGCTCTGCGTGTTGATGTTGCGCAGCTCCTCCGTGCCCGCCATGCCGACCCGGTTGGGGTTGAACACGGGCAGCGACACCATCGACACGACCTCGCCCGTGTCGACGTCCAGCACCAGCCCCGCCGCGCCGCGCGCGCCGTAGGCGGTCATCGCGCGGCCCAGCTCCGACTCCATCGCCGCCTGGACGCGCGTGTCGATCGACAGCCGGGCGGGCTTTCCGTTCAGCGCCGGGTTGGTCAGCCGCTCGTCGAGCACGCGCTCCATCCCCGACATGCCGCGCCCGTCGGTCGACAGGAACCCCAGCGCGTGCGCGGCCATCGTCGATTGCGGGTACAGCCGCTGCGTCTCGCGGTCGAACACGATCGCGGGCTCGCCGATCGCGTTCACCGCCTCGACCAGGGCGGGCGACGCGCGCCGCTGGAGGTAGGTGAACGGCACGTCGTTCGTCAGCAGCCGGTGGAAGAACGCCTGGTCGCCCTTGTCGGGCATCAGCTCGGCCAGCTTCATCGCGATCTCGGCCGGATCGCCGATCAGCTTGCGGGGATGCACCGCGATCGTCCACGCGTCGATCGTGCGCGCCAGCGGCTGGCCGTTGCGGTCGACGATGTCGCCCCGGGGGGCGCGCATCAGCATCCCGGCGCGCGCCTCGCCGCCCGACAGCAGCGCCAGCATGGCCAGCCGCCCGATGACCAGCGTCACGCCCGCGCCGAACAGCAGCATCAGCATCATCAGCCGCATGTGCGCGACCGCGACCAGCGCGTGGCGCTGCCCGGCGGTGCGGCGGCCGGACGCCAGCGGGCGGGCCAGGACCAGGGTCAACGGCGTCCCGCCTCGTCGCGCGCGCGCGAGGTCAGGTCGGACAACAGGTCGCCGTCCAGCATCGCCACCCGCTGCGGCTTGGCGGCGGCACGCCGCCCGGCCGGCGCGGGCGCGGAAGCGACCGCGTTCGACGTCGCGGGCGCGTTGGCGACGGCCGATGCGACCTTGCGCCGTTCAGGAGCGGCCGCGACCCGCTCCTGAGCGGGGGTCGCGGCCGGCGCGGGCGAAGGCGAGGATCGGACCTGCGCCGGGATCGACGCCACCACCACCGGCGCGGCGACCGGGGCCGCGATCGCGGGCATCGACGGCACCACCAGCCCCGCCGTCTGCGTCTCCGCCCCGCCGAGCGGCGCGGCGCCGTCGAAGCTGACCGACGCCAGCTGCGCCTCGCTCCGCACGAACTGCCCCGCGACCGGCGCGGACAGCGCCAGTATGTCGCCGTTCCACCGCTCCAGCTGCTGCAGGTTCGCGCGCGTGTCGAACTCGGTCTCCAGCGCGCGGATGTCGCGCTCGGCGGTGCGGATGCGCCCGTTCAGCGCGTCCAGCTTGTTGCGTTCCGAGGCGACCTGGAGCGACACCAGGTAGAATCCCAGCACGATCGCCGTGCAGCTCGCGAACCAGCCCAGGCCCTTCAAACGGTACGCCGCGGTCATACGCTCTTCTCCGTCCAGGGCGCGGCAGCACTCCGCCGTGCCGTACGCAATGTCGCCGACCGGGCGCGCGGGTTGCGCGCCAGCTCGGCCTCGCCCGCCTTCACGGCGGGCCCGATCCTCTCGAAGCTCGCCGCCGGACCGGCGGGTCCCTGCGGCA
>CAXTFF010000181.1:0-4765 GCA_964243325.1 uncultured Sphingomonas sp. | reverse complement strand
GTTATTGGGAAGTTCGATGCCGATCACGCTGCGGCCGGGGATGGTCGCGACGCGGGCCGACAGCGCGGACATGTTGCGCGCGATGTCGTCGGCGAGCTGGATCACGCGGCTGGCCTTGATGCCCGGCGCGGGCTCCAGTTCGTACATGGTGACGACGGGGCCGGGGCGGACCTCGGTGATCTGGCCGCGGACGTGGAAGTCGTCGAGGACGGATTCGAGCAGGCGGGCGTTGCGCTCCAGCGCCGCGCGGTCGACGGCGGCGCCCTTTGGGGCCGGGGGCGCGGGGGTGAGGAGGTCGAGGCTCGGCAGCTTGAAGGCGGCGTTGGTGTCGACGGGCGCGCGTTTGACGACGGCGGGCATGGCGGCGGGGGAAGTGCCGCGCTCGGCGATGACGGGTGCGGGGCGGTCGTCGGGGCGCCTGGTCGGCTCGGGCTTGGGCGCGCGGTCGGCGAGGGGGCGGCGGGTGAGTTCGAGGGGCTCGTCGTCGATCGCCTCGTCGTAGGCTCCGGCGATCTTCGAGCGTTGCTTGGGGCGCGAGCGGCGGGCGAGTTCGGCCCAGTCGATCTCGACCGCGCGGCCCCAGACGAGCGCGCCGGCGATGCCCGACAGGACGCCGAACGCCAGGAGGGTCCACCATTCGGCTCGGGGCTCGCCGATGAAGCCCGTCGCCCACTGCGCCGCGCCGGTCAGGCCGAGGCCGACGACGCCGCCCCAGCCGGCCGGGAGCGCCAGGACCGCGCCGTCGGACACGGTCGCGAACGCGGTCGCCATGAGCGCGACGCCGAGCGCGGAGCCGCGCAGCATCCGCGGCCAGTCGCCCGGCGGGAGGCCCTTCCACAGGCGCAAGGCGACGATGGGGACGACGGGGAGGAGGAGCGCGACGGCCGGGCCGAAGACGGTGAGCGCCAGGTCTGCGAACCAAGCGCCGGGCAGGCCGACCAGGTTGCGTGGCGGTCCGCCGCCCGCGGTGTTGATCGCGGGGTCGCCCGGATGGTAGCTCGCCAGCGCCAGCGCGGCGAGGAGGGCGAGGAGGAACAGCGCCACGCCCGCGACGAGCGTCCCCGAGCGGACCGCGCCCGCCTTGACCGTCTCGCGCCACAGGCCGCCCTGCCTCGCCCGTCCGAGCTGCGCTTGGCTCGCCATCCCCGTAACCCCCGTGACCCTCGGGAAAGCATCGCGGGGGCGGCCGGCGGCGTCAAGGCGGCCGTTGGCGCGGGGAGCGGTCGCGCCTATGGGCGTGGCTTATGAGCACCACCACCCACGCCGACGTCCTGATCCTCGGCGGGGGGCTGGTCGGTTCGACGCTGGCGCTGGCGCTGGCGAAACACGGGTTGAGCGCGGTGGTGGTCGATCCGGCCGATCCGGCGGTGACGCTGGCCCCAGGCTTCGATGGGCGGGCGTCGGCGATCGCGAGCGCGAGCGGGCGGATGCTGGGCGCGATCGGGGTGGGGGAGCGGCTGGCGGGGCTGGGGCAGCCGATCGCGTCGATCCGGGTGTCGGACGGGCTTGCCCCGGGGCGGCTCGACTTCACGCCGGATGCCGACGACGGCGCGCTGGGCGTCATGTACGAGAACCGGGCGCTTCGCCGGGCGCTGCATGCTGGGATGGGGGAGGCGGGCGTCGATCTCAGGATGCGGACGGCGGCGGTGTCGGTGGATCGGGGCGAGCACGGGGTGACGGCGACGCTGGACGACGGTTCCACCGTGCGCGCGCCGTTGCTGGTGGCGGCGGAGGGGCGGAACTCGCCGACGCGGGGCGCGGCGGGGATCAACGTCGCGCGGTGGAGGTACGACGACGCGGCCATCGTGGGTGCGTTCCATCACGAGCGCCCGCACGGGGGCGTGGCGTACGAGATCTTCTACCCGGCAGGGCCGTTCGCGCTGCTGCCGCTGGTCGACGACGCCGACGGGGATGCGGCGTCGCCGCATCGATCGGCGATCGTGTGGACGGTGGCGGCGGGCGACGCGGCGGGGATGCTCAAGCTGTCGCCCCGCGGGTTCCTGCACGAGGCGGAGAAGCGGATGGGCGGGCTGCTCGGCGCCCTGTCGGGGGCGTCGCCGCGCGTGAGCTGGCCGCTGGGTTTCCACCTCGCCTCGCGGATCACGGCCGAGCGGCTGGCGCTGGTGGGCGACGCAGGCCACGGCATCCATCCGATCGCGGGACAGGGGCTCAATCTCGGCCTGCGCGACGTGGCGGCGCTCACGGAGGTGCTGGTGCAGGGCAAGCGTACCGGGCTCGATCTGGGCGACGCGGCGCTGCTCGCGCGGTACCAGCGGTGGCGCGCGCTCGACACGGGCGCGATCGCGGCGGCGACCGACGGGCTGGCGCGGCTGTTCGGGATACCGGGGCGCACGGCGGGCGCGGTCAGGCGGTTGGGCATATCGGCGGTGAACGCGGTCGAACCGCTCAAGCGCGCGTTCATGGCGGAGGCGCGGGGCGAGGCGGGGGAGCTGCCGACGCTGCTGCGGGGGGCGCTGGTCTAGCGCACCGGCTCGGCGATCGCGGCCGCCACTTCGGCATCGACGCCCTTCTCGCGCACCATGATGAAGGTGCCCGACCAGATGCCGGGGATCGTCCAGCGGCCCGCGATCTCCGTGCCGTCGGCGTCGACCGCGCCCTGGTAGGCGACCGTGTCGTAGTCGCCGTTCCGGTCGTCGTCATAGAGCTTCATGAAGGTGACTGCGGTGCCCGTCCGCCGCCCGTCGAGGCGCGCGGTGACGGCGCCGCCGCGCAGGCCGGGCTCGACCGTGTGGCCCGAAAGCGTGCCGCCCGCGTCGTGGAGGGTGGCGGCGAACTCGGTCGGGGGCTGGGCGGCGGGGTAGTTGTAGAGGCCGCGCCACTCGCCGCTGAGGTCGTCGGCCGCGTTCACGGGAGCCGCCGGGCTTCCTCGACGAGCATCACGGGCACGCCGTCCCGGACCGGGTAGGCGAGCCCCGCCTGCTCCGACACCAGCTCGCCCGCTTCCTCGTCGTAGCGCAGCGGGGCGCGGGTGACGGGGCAGCATAGGCGTTCCAGCAGCCAGGGGTCGATCGTCACCCGCCCGGCCCCTATTGCAGCGTGACGCGGTTCTCGCCGTCGTGGCGGCCGAAGAACTGCATCAGCTGGATGAGCAGTTCGGCGCGCTCCTCGATGCCGCCCGCCTCCAGCAGCGCCTGCTTGGCGGCGGCGTCGAAGGGGGCGATCTGGGCGATGCCGTTGGTCATGGTCTGGTCGTCGAGCTCGCCGACCTGGTCCCAATCGACCTGGTAGCCCGCCGCCTCGGCGAAGCGGCGCGATTCGGCCTCCAGCGAGGCGCGGCGGCCGAGCGACAGCGTCTCGTCCTCCACGTTGGGCAACAGTTCGGCCTCGACCTGGCGGAATTGGGTGGTGACGTCGAGCTCGCGCACGACGCGGAACAGCGACGTGCCCTCCAGGATCAGATTGTAGCGGCCGTCGTCGAGCGCCTCGACCTCGGCGATGCGGCCGACGCAGCCCAGGTCGAACAATTCGGGCCGGTCGCCGCCCCCTTTGGGCTGGATCATGCCGATGCGGCGGTCGCGCGCCATCGCGTCGGACACGAGCGCGCGGTAGCGCGGCTCGAACAGGTGGAGCGGCAGGTGCATGCCGGGGAACAGGATCGCGCCGGGCAGCGGGAAGATCGACAGGCGCGTCATGGCTTGGTCCCTGGTCATCCGAACAGCACCGCGGACAGGCGGCGGCGCTGCGCCGACACCCAGGGGTCGACGAGTCCGACCACCTCGAAGATCTGGAGCAGCTGCTTGCGCGCCGCGCCCTCGTCCCACTCGCGGTCGGTCGCGATGATGTGAAGGAGCCCGTCGGCGGCCGCGTCGCGGTCGCCCGCGGCCATCTGCGCGTTCGCCAGTGTGAAGCGCGCGCCGAGGTCGGCCGGGTCGGCGTTCACCGCGGCCACGAGCGGGCCGAGATCGTCCACGGGCGGCGCGGTGCGCGCGAGCGCCAGGGCGGCTTGCGCGCGCGCGATTCCTGGGTCCTTGGCCAGTTCGGGCGGGAGCGCGGCGATCAGCGCCGCGGCTTCGTCATGCTCGCCCGCCGCGACGAGCGCGCGCAGGCGGCCGGACAGGACGGCGGGGTGGTCCGGCGCCATCTCGGCGAGCTGGTCGAAGATCGCCAGGGCGCGGGGCGCGTCGCCCTCGGCCAGCACGTCCTCGGCCATGGCGATCAGCGGCTCGAGCTCGGCCTCGGCCGCGGTCGCCTCCGAGTCGATCGGCAACTGCTTCAGGAGCTGGTCGAGGATCACGCGCAGCTGCGACTCGGTGCGCGCGCTGGTCATGTCGGCGATGAGCTGGCCGCCGTGCATCGCGTACACGGTGGGGATGGTGCGGATCTGGAATTGCGACGCGATGAACTTGTTCTTGTCCGTATCGATCTTGGCGAGCACGACGCCCTTGTCGGCGTAGGCGGCCGCGACCTTTTCCAGGAGCGGGGTGAGCGCCTTGCACGGCCCGCACCATTCCGCCCAGAAATCGATGATGACGAGCTTGGTCATCGACGGCTCGACCACGTCGCGGCGGAAATCCTCCACGGCGGCCTTGTCGGCGGCGCTCATGCCCAGGGTGGTGGCCAAGGTGATGTTTCTCCGTGTGCTTGCTCGGGTCCCATGTGGGCCGCGCGCGGGCGTACGCCAAGGGGCTTGGCAAGGGTGGGGACGGGTGCTAACGGCGCTCGCTCACCCGCCCGGCACGCCGCCGGGCCAGGCGCCAGAGCGGGCGTAGCTCAGGGGTAGAGCACAACCTTGCCAAGGTTGGGG
>CAXTFF010000180.1:0-4789 GCA_964243325.1 uncultured Sphingomonas sp. | reverse complement strand
GTCCCGAAAGCAGCTAGGCGGGTTCAAGTTCCGCAAGCAGCACCGCATCAACGGCTTGGTGCCGGACTTCTTCTGCCCGTCCATCGGCCTCATCGTCGAGGTGGACGGCGATACGCACGACGCCGAGGAGGATGCGAAGCGCGATCACGACATGCTCTCGCTCGGCCTCACGACGCTGCGGTTCGGCAATGCCGACGTGATGACGAACATGGAGGGGGTCTGCGCCACGATATTGGCGACCGCTCAGTCGCTGCCGCCGCGCTGGCCCGGTTAGCAGCGTTCTCCTCCCCAAACCCTCCTTCAAAGAGGAGGGCCCGAAGGTCGCCGCATCTAAAGCCCCTCCCCTTCAGGGGAGGGGTTTGGGGAGGGGAACGCGGCTTGGGAGTGGAACCCCGACATGCGCCACTCTCCACAACCAGCGTCCTCCTCCCCAAACCCCTCCTCTAAAGAGGAGGGGCTTCAAACGCCCTCAAATCCCACCCTCATCCAACGAAAGCAGCGTCGCGTTCCCCCCGGCGCTGGTGGTATCCACCGACACCGCCCGCTCCAGGCAGAACCGGTACAGGTAATGCGGCCCGCCCGCCTTGGGCCCGGTCCCCGACAGCCCCTCGCCCCCGAACGGCTGCGACCCCACGACCGCCCCGATCATCGACCGGTTGATATACAGGTTCCCGACCCGCGCCGTCGCCTCCACCAGCTCCGCCGATCGCGCGATGCGGCTGTGCAGCCCCATCGTCAGCCCGTATCCCTTGGCGTCCACCCGGGCGATCGTCTCCTCCAGCGCGCCGGCCTTCCACGTCGCGACATGCAGCAGCGGCCCGAACCACTCCGTCCGCAAATCCTCCATCCGGTCCAGCCGGATCAAGGTGGGCGGCACGAACAGCCCCTGCGCCGGCACGTCCACCGTCTTGACCCAAGCCCCGCGCGCCTGCTCGCGGTACGCCATCAGCCGGTCGTACGCCGCCCGGTCGATCACCGGCCCCACATCGGTCGCCGGATCGCCGGGGTCACCGACGCGCAGCGTGTCCATCGCCCCCGTCAGCATACCCAGCACGCCGTCCGCCACCTCCTCCTGCACCAGCAGCAGCCGCAGCGCCGAACAGCGCTGCCCCGCCGACCGGAAGGCCGACGTCACGACGTCGGCGACCACCTGCTCGGGCAGCGCGGTCGAATCGACGATCATGCAGTTGATCCCGCCCGTCTCCGCGATCAACGGCACGATCGGACGGTCGTCATCCTCCACCAACGTCCGCGCGATCCGCTTGGCGGTCGCGGTCGACCCGGTGAACGCCACCCCGGCCACGCGCGGGTCGGCGACGAGAGCCTGTCCGACATCCGGCCCGCCCGGCGTGAACTGCAGCACCTCGCGCGGCACCCCCGCTTGCCATGCCAGCTCGACCGCAAGTTGGCCGATGAAAGGCGTTTGCGGCGCGGGTTTCGCGCACACGGCGTTGCCGGTCACCAGCGCCGCGACCGTCTGCCCCAGGAAGATCGCCAGCGGGAAGTTCCACGGCGCGATCGTCGCCCACACGCCCCGGCCCTCCAGCCGCAGGACGTTGCGCTCCCCCGTCGGCCCAGGCAGCTCGACCGGCCTGAGCTTCGCGCGCGCCTCGGCCGCGTAATAGCGACAGAAATCGGCGGCCTCGCGCACCTCGCCGATCGCGTCGGCCAGCGTCTTCTTGGCCTCTTGCACGAGCAGCGCCATCAGCTCGTCCCGGTGCGCCTCGACCAGATCGGCCAGCCGGTCGAGCACGGCGGCGCGCTCGTCGATCGAAACCGCCGACCAGGCCGGAAAGGCGGCTTGGGCGCGACCGATCGCGGTCGCCACGTCACCCGCTTCGATCGTCGACACGCCACCGACCGCATCAGCCCCTCCCCGGCGAAGGCCGGGGCCCAGTCGCGCGGCTGGGCCCCCGCCTGCGCCGGGGAGGGGCGGTGGAGCGACCGAATCCGACGTCACCGCCACCGTCCGCTCCAACACCACGCGGTCGCTCAAATCCAACCCCGCGCTGTTACGCCGCTCCGCCCCGAACAACGCCCCCGGCAACGGGATCGACGGATGCCGCGTGCCACCCACCCCCGCGATCCGCACCACCGGATCGGCCAAGATGTCGTCCTCGCTCAACCCCTCGTCCGCCAACTGATGCACGAAGGACGAGTTGGCCCCGTTCTCCAGCAACCGCCTGACCAGATACGCCAGCAGGTCGCGGTGGCCCCCGACCGGCGCGTAGATGCGGCACCGATAGCCGTTCTCCGCGACCAGCCGCTCGTACAATCCCTCGCCCATTCCGTGCAGCCGCTGGAACTCGAAATCGCGCCGGTTGCCCGCCCATTCCACGATCGTCGCCACCGTCAGCGCGTTGTGCGACGCGAAGGCGGGCCGGATGTTCTCCGCATCCAGCATGTCGCGCGCGACCGCCAGGTACGACACGTCGGTAGAGGCCTTGCGTGTGAACAACGGATAGTCCGCCAGCCCCTCCACTTGGCATCGCTTGATCTCGCTGTCCCAATACGCGCCCTTGACCAGCCGCACGTTCATCGGCCGGTCGAGCGCGTTCGCCCAGGCGATCACCGGCCGCGCGCGCTTGCTGTAGGCCTGCACCGCCATCCCGAACCCGTCCCAGCCCGTCAGGCGGGGCGACCGCGCGACCGTGCCGATGATGTCCAGGCTCATCTCCAGCCGCTCCGACTCCTCGGCGTCCACCGTCAGCGCGATGCCCAGCCCCGCCGCCCGCGCCGCCAGCGTCTCCAGCGTCTCGGCCAGCTCGGGCACGCACTCGTCCCAGCGCGCCACCTCGTAGCGGGGATGCAACGCCGACAGCTTCACCGAGATCGAGTGCCCCGATCCCGCTTCCCGCCCGACCGCGTCGATCGCGCCCGCATAGCTCTCGAAATACCGCTCGGCGTCCTCCCGCGTCCGCGCCGCCTCGCCCAGCATGTCGAAGCTGGCCGTGAAGCCCCGGTTCTCCGGCTTCCTCATCCGCCGCATCGCCTCGTCAATGGTACGGCCCATGACGAAGATCTCGCCCATCATCTTCATCGCCGCGCCGACCGCCTGGCGCACGAACGGCTCGCCCGCGCGACTGATCAGGCGACGGAGCGGCCCATGCTCGCCCTCCCCCACCAGCACGCGGCCCACCACCAGCCCCCAGGTCGCGGTGTTGACCAGCTTGCTGTTCGATTGCCCCGCATGCGCGCGCCAGTCCGCATCGCCCAGCTTGTCGGCAATCAGCAGGTCCGCGGTTTCCGGATCGGGCACGCGCAGGAACGCCTCCGCCAGGCTCAAAAGCGCGACGCCTTCCGACGAGTTCAACCGATATTGCTGCAGGAAGCGGTTCACCCATCCCTTGGCCTGCGCCGCGCGAAGGTCGACCAGCATCCCACGCGCCGTTCCCATCACCCGCTCGCGCGACTCCGGCGTCAGCCGCGCGCGCTCCAGCAACGGCTTTAGAATATCGGGTTCGGGCGCGCGGTGCATCCGGCGCATGGTTTCGCGGGTGTCTGGGGTCGCGGTGATGGCCATGTTCGTGCTTCCGGTCGGGTGAGGCTTGCGGGGACGCGTCCGCGCGGCCTAGAGAAGCGCCCGCACCTAGCGTCGAACTTCACAGATGGGGACCCCGTGGCGACATTCACGCCCGCCGAGATGACCGCCCGCATCGGCGCGGAGACCGTGTCCGACTGGGTCGAGGTCACCCAAGCCATGATCGACAAGTTCGCCGACGCGACGGGCGACCACCAGTTCATCCATGTCGACCCGGCGGCGGCCGCCATGACCCCCTTCGGCGGCACGATCGCCCACGGGTTCCTGACGCTGTCGCTGATGCCGCTCCTTTCCTCCAAGGTTCCCGACGCGCCGCGGCTCGCAGGGGCGCGGATGGGGGTCAACTACGGCGGCAACAAGGTCCGCTTCATCACTCCCGTCCGTTCGGGCAGCAAGGTAAGAGGCCGCTTCAAGCTGCTGAGCTTCGAGGAGAAAAAGCCCGGCCAGTTCCAACAGGCCAACGAGTTCACCGTCGAGATCGAGGGCGCGGACAAGCCCGCCCTGGTCGCCGAATGGATCGCCCAGGTCTTCGTCTGACGCCCCGCCACATAGGTCAGGTTCTTCTGGTTCCGGCCTCGCCGAAAGGACAATCAATGCGCTCCGCCGTCATCGTCTCCACCGCCCGCACCCCCATCGGCCGCGCCTATCGCGGCGCCTTCAACAACCTGCCCTCCCCCACCCTCGCTGCCCACGCGATCAGGGCCGCCGTCGAGCGCGCCGGCATCGACGGCGCGCAGGTGCAGGACGTGGTGCTGGGCTCCGCGCTCCAGCAGGGCCATCAGGCCGGCAACATCGCCCGCACCTCGCTCCTGCGCGCCGGCCTGCCCACCACCGTGTCGGGCATGTCGCTCGACCGGCAGTGCGCCTCGGGCCTGATGGCGATCGCCACCGCCGCCAAGCAGATCGTGGTCGACCATATGGACGTGTGCGTGGGCGGCGGCGTCGACTCGATCAGCCTCGTCCAAACCCCCCAGATGCGCGTCGCCCCCGATCCCGAGCTCCTGGCGATGCACGCCGACATCTATATGCCCATGCTCCAGACGGCCGAGATCGTCGCCAAGCGCTATGGCATCGACCGCGACGCCATGGACGAATACGGCCTCCGCTCGCAGCAGCGCACCGCCGCCGCCCAGGCGGCGGGCAAGTTCGACGACGAGATCGTCCCGGTCACGGCGACCATGGCCATCGTGAACAAGGAGACCAAGGAGGTCACCTATAAGGAGGCCACGCGCGCCAAGGACGGGGGCA
>CAXTFF010000179.1:0-4809 GCA_964243325.1 uncultured Sphingomonas sp. | reverse complement strand
GGAATGATCAAGCTCGCCAGCTACAACATGCGCAAAGGCGTCGGAACCGATCGCCGCCGCGACCCCGAACGCACGCTCCAGGTCCTCCGCGAGATCGACGCCGACGTGATCGCGCTGCAGGAGGCCGACCGCCGCTTCGGCGCGCGCGAGACCGTCATCACCCCTCACCTGCTAGCCGAACGCAGCGATTGGAAGGCGGTGCCCTGCAACATCCGCGAACGCTCGATGGGCTGGCACGGCAACGCGCTGCTGGTGCGCAAGTCCGCCGAGGTCGTCGGCTGCGGCGCGATCCACCTCCCCGCGCTGGAGCCGCGCGGCGCGGTCGTCGCGGACGTGCGGATCGGTTCGGAGGTCGTGCGCGTGGTGGGCATGCATCTCGACCTGTCGGGCCTATGGCGGCGCAAGCAGGCGCACGCCATCCTCGCCCATCTCGACGCCGAACCGGATCGCCCGCCCACCGTGATGATGGGCGACCTGAACGACTGGAGCGCCGCCAGCGGGTGCTTGCGCGACTTCGGCCGCCGCTTCGCGTTCGCCCCGACCGGCCCCAGCTTCCACGCCCGACGCCCGATCAGCCGCCTCGACCGCATCATGGTGTCGGGCGGGCTCAGCGTTACCGACTGCGGCGTCCACGCCAGCCCCGCCGCGCGCAAGGCCAGCGACCACCTGCCGATCTGGGCGATCGTCGAGCGCGACCCGCCCTCCGCCTGATGCGCGAAAAGGAACTCCGCCTAGCCCTCGTCTGCTACGGCGGCGTCAGCCTGGCCGTCTACATGCACGGCATCACCAAGGAGGTGTGGCGCCTCGCCGCCGCCAGCCGCGCCCACGCCGACCGCGCGCCCCGCGCCGAGGGCGTCGGCGGCGTCTACCAGGACCTGCTCGGCGAGATCGAGACGACCGCCGGCACTCGCCTGCTCGTCCTGGCCGATATCGTCGCGGGCGCGAGCGCGGGCGGCGTCAACGGCGTCTTCCTGGCCCAGGCGATCGCCACCGGGCAATCGCTCGACCCGCTCACCGACCTGTGGCTCGGTTCGATGGACGTGGACGCGCTGCTCGACCCCGCCGCCGCGCCGACCGGCCGCTTCTCGCGCGTCTGGGCGATCCCGTTCGCCTGGGCGGCGGGACGGCGCGGGCTGGACCCGGACCCCGCGGACGCCGCCACGCAAGGCGAGGTCCGCGCCAAGATCTCGCGCTTCGTCCGCTCGCGCTGGTTCGAGCCGCCTTTCGGCGGCACGGTCCTGACCGGCCTCGTCCTCGACGCGCTCGCCGCGATGGCGTCGGGCCCGACCGGCCCCAGGCTGCTCCCCGAGGGCCAACCGCTCGACCTGTTCGTCACCGTAACCGACTTCGCCGGGCACCCCGAACGTCTGCGCCTCCACTCCCCGCCCGAGGTCGTCGAGACCGAGCACCGCCTCGTACTCGATTTCACGGACACCGGCGACGAACGCGACACGCTCGCCGACCCCGCCGAGCTCGCATTCGCCGCCCGCGCCACCTCCAGCTTCCCCGGCGCGTTCCCGCCCTTCGCCGTCGCCGAGCTGGACGGCGTGCTGGCCGACCGCGGCGCGAACTGGCCCGGCCGCCGCCGGTTCCTGCGCCGCGTCCTCCCACGGCAGACGGCCGCGAACGCGCTCGATGCGACCGTGCTCATCGACGGCTCCGTCCTCGCCAACGCGCCCTTCGGCCCCGCCGTCGCCGCGCTCAAGGACCGACCCGCGCGCCGCGAAGTCGATCGCCGCTTCGTGTTCATCGACCCGACGCCCGGCATCGACCTGCGCGTCGCGCGCGGCGAGGGTCCGCCCGGTTTCTTCGGGACCATCCTGGGCGCCATCAGCGACCTGCCCCGTGCCCAGCCGATCCGCGACAATCTCGAGGCCATCGCCGATCGCTCCGCCCGTACGCAACGCCTGCGCGGCGTCGCCGACGCGCTCCGCCCGCGCGTCGAGGAGGAGGTCGCGCGCCTGTTCGGCCGCACCTTCTTCCTGGACCGGCCGACCCCCGCCCGCCTCGTCGCCTGGCGCAGGCGAGCGCAGGAAGGAAGCACGGCCGGTGCCGGTTACGCCCACGCCGCCTACGGCCAGCTCAAGGTCGTCGCGCTGATCGACCAGCTCGCCGCGCTCCTCGCCCAGGTGACCGCCGACCCGCGCCCGGAACGCCGCGACGCGGTCCGCGCCGCGATCACCGCCCACGCCGCCGAGCTCGGCGTCATGGCCGATCCCGCCGGCGCGCCCGCGATCGACTTCCTGCGCACCTACGATCTCGGCTTCCGCATCCGCCGCCTGCGCCTGCTCGCCCGCCGCCTGGCCGAGATCGAGGCGGAGGGCGACGCGCCGGAGGCGGCGGGCCTCCGCCGAGCGATCTACGCGTCGCTCGCGGGCTATCTCGACCGCCAGCGCCCATCCGGCCACGCCGCGATCCGCCGGACGATCCGCCGCGCCCGCCGCGACACCGGCCTGCTGATAGAGGCGCTCGCCGCCTCGCTCGACCTCACCCGCCTCGACGCCGAGACCGACGCGCATCTCGCCGAAGCGCTCGCCGCCCTGCCGCGCGAGCCGCGCCGCCAGCTTCTCCTCGCCTATCTCGGCTTCCCGTATTTCGACACCGCCACGCTGCCGCTCCTCCAAGGCGAGGGCCTGGACGAGTTCGACCCCATCAAGGTCGACCGCATCGCCCCCGACGACGCGCGCTCCATCCGGGAGGGCGGCGCGGCCGCGACGCTCAAGGGCATCCGCTTCAACAATTTCGGCGCGTTCTTCTCGCGCGCCTACCGCGAGAACGACTATCTTTGGGGCCGCCTGCACGGCGCGGAACGGATGATCGACATCGTCGTCTCCGCGCTGCCCGACGGCGCCCACCTCGATCCCGGCCGCGTCGCCGCGATCAAGCGCGCCGCCTTCCTCGCTATCCTGGGTGAGGAAGAGGGCCGGCTGACCGCGATCCCCACCCTGTTCGAAACGCTCCGCCGCGAGATCGGCTAGACGCACCAGAGCGCGCTCGAAGGTGACACGGCCGCCCGCGCGCGCTAACCCGGCGCCATGCAGTTCCTGAAAACGCTCTTCTGGTGCCTGCTCGCCTTTGTCGCGGCGCTGTTCACCTACGGCAACTGGTTCAGTGTGCCGGTGCGGCTGTGGAGCGACATCATCGCCGACGTGAACCTGCCGTTCCTGATGCTTCTCGTCTTCCTGGCCGGGCTTGTCCCCGCGCTGCTCTGGGGCCAGACCGTCAGTTGGCGGCTCCGCCAGCGCCTGACGCAGGCCGAACGCGTCGCCTACGCGCCAGCCCCGTCGGTCCCGGCAGCCGTGCCCGTCACCCAAGAGGCGGCCCTGTGAGCAACCGCATCTTCGTCGCGCTCGACACGCCCAAGCTGGACGACGCGCTCCGGATCGCCAAGCGCGTCCGCGACCATGTGGGCGGCGTGAAGCTCGGCCTCGAGTTCTTCTGCGCCAACGGCCATTCGGGCGTCCACGCGGTCTCCGAGCTCGGCCTGCCGATCTTCCTCGACCTGAAGTTTCACGACATCCCCAACACCGTCGCCAAGGCGGTGCAGGCGCTCGGCTCGCTCGCGCCTTCGATCCTCACCGTCCATGCCGCCGGCGGCCGCGCGATGCTGGAGGACGCGAAAGCGGCGGCCCCGACCGCCACCAGGGTCGTCGCGGTGACGATGCTGACCAGCCTGGATGCGACCGACCTTGCCGACACGGGCGTCTCCGACTCCCCCCACGACCACGTCGCCCGCCTCGCCGACCTCGCGCACGAGGCGGGCATGGACGGCATCGTCTGCGCGGGCACCGAGGTCGCCGCCGCCAAGGCGCGCTGGCCCGGCGGCTTCTTCGTCGTCCCCGGTGTTCGTCCGGCGGCCGGAGCCGCCGGCGACCAGAAACGCGTCGTCACCCCCCGCCAGGCCGCGGACGCGGGCGCGTCCGTGCTGGTGATCGGCCGCCCGATCACGCAGGCGGACGATCCGGACGCCGCGGCACGCGCGATCGCCGGGACGCTCTAGGCCCTCCCATGCCCACCACCGCCAAGATCTGCGGGCTGTCCACGCCCGCCACGCTCGACGCCGCCGTCGCGGGCGGCGCGAGCTATGTCGGCTTCGTCTTCTTCCCGCGGTCCCCACGCAATGTCGGCTTCGAACAAGCCGCCGGCCTCGCCGCGCGCACGCCCCCGCATGTCGGCCGCGTGGGCGTGTTCGTCGATCCCACCGACGAGCTTCTCGACCACGCCGTCGCCGCCGGTCGCCTGGACGCGGTCCAGCTCCACGACACCGCGCCCGACCGCGCCGCCGTCATCCGCGCCCGCACGCGCCTGGAGGTCTGGGCCGCCATTCCCGTCCGCACCCGCGCCGATCTCGACGCGTCGCGCGCCTACGCGCAGGCCGCCGACCGCCTGCTCTACGACGCCAAGACCCCGCCCGGATCGACGCTGCCCGGCGGCATGGGCGTCCGCTTCGATTGGGCGCTCCTCGACGGCTTCCGCCCGCCGCTCCCCTGGGCGCTGTCGGGCGGACTCGATCCCGCCAACGTCGCCGACGCGATCCGCCGAACGGGCGCGCCGATCGTCGACGTCTCCTCGGGCGTGGAAAGCGCGCCGGGCGTAAAGGAGCGCGACCGGATCGCCGCCTTCCTGACTGCCGTTTCCGGAGCATAACCCACTTAGCTCGACTTGAGGCCGCACGGTGCTAAACGCCTCGTCCATGAACGCCCCCAACACTTTCCGCGCGCAACCCGACGACCGCGGCCATTTCGGCGAGTATGGCGGGCGCTACGTCGCCGAGACGCTGATGCCGCTCGTCCTCGATCTCGACCGCGA
>CAXTFF010000178.1:0-4840 GCA_964243325.1 uncultured Sphingomonas sp. | reverse complement strand
GGAACAGCAGCGGCACGCGGCGCTGGCAGGCGAGTTCGATGAAGTGCGCGCCCTTCTGCGCCGACTCGGAGAAGAGCACGCCGTTATTGGCCAGGACCGCGACGGGCATGCCCCAGATATGCGCGAAGCCGCACACCAGCGACGTGCCGTACAGCGCCTTGAACTCGTGGAACTCGGACCCGTCGACCAGCCGCGCGATGACCTCGTGCACGTCGTACGGTGCGCGCACGTCGCTCGGCACGATCCCGTACAGCTCGGCCGCGTCGTATTTGGGCGGGCGCGGCTCGCGTGAGGCGACGGCCGCGCCCGTCTGGGGCTGCAACGTCGACACGATGTCGCGCACGATCGTCAGCGCGTGCTCGTCATTCTCCGCGACATGGTCGACCACGCCCGACCGCCGCCCGTGCGTGTCCGCGCCGCCCAGCTCCTCGGCCGAGATCACCTCGCCCGTCGCCGCCTTGACCAGGGGCGGGCCGGCCAGGAAGATCGTCCCCTGCCCGCGCACGATCACCGTCTCGTCCGACATGGCGGGGACGTACGCGCCGCCCGCCGTGCAGCTTCCCATCACGCAGGCGATCTGCGGGATGCCGAGCGCCGACATGTTCGCCTGGTTGAAGAAGATGCGCCCGAAATGGTCGCGGTCGGGAAACACCTCCGCCTGGTGCGGCAGGTTCGCGCCGCCCGAGTCGACTAGGTAGACGCACGGCAACCGGTTCTGCTCGGCGATCTCCTGCGCCCTCAGGTGCTTCTTGACGGTGAGCGGATAATAGGTCCCGCCCTTCACGGTGGCGTCGTTGCACACGATCATCACCTGCCGCCCGGACACCCGGCCGATCCCGGCGATCATGCCCGCCCCGGGCACCCCCTCTCCGGTCTTCGGGTCGTCGTACAAGCCGTTCGCGGCGAGCTGGCCGATCTCCAGGAAAGGCGATCCGGGATCGAGCAGCCGCTCGACCCGGTCTCGGGGCAGCAGCTTGCCGCGGCTGGTATGCCGCGCGCGCGACTTCTCGTTGCCGCCGAGCGCGAAGCGGGCAACGTCTGTACGCAATTCTTCGACAAGTGCGCGGTTATGCGCGGCGTTGGCGCGGAACGTCTCGCTCTCGACCGAGAGCTTGGTCGCAAGGACCGGCGCGCTCACGTCGTCGGTCTCACTGGGCGACCGGCGCGCCCGCGCCGATCAGCTCGCGCCCGATCAGCATCCGCCTGATCTCGTTCGTCCCCGCGCCGATATCGAGCAGCTTGGCGTCGCGCAGGAAGCGCTCGACGGGCCAGTCCTTGGTGTAACCCGCGCCGCCCAGAGCCTGGATCGACTCCAGCGCGACCTTGACCGCGTTCTCCGACGCCAGCAGGATCGCGCCCGCCGCGTCGAACCGCGTGGTCCGGCCCGCGTCGCAGCTCCTGGCCACCGCATAGACGTACGCCCGCGCCGAATTGAGCGCGACATACATGTCGGCCACCTTGGCCTGCATCAGCTGGAACCCGCCGATCGCCTGCCCGAACTGTTTGCGCTCGCGGATATACGGCAGCACCACGTCCAGGCACGCCTGCATGATGCCCAGCTGGATCCCCGCCAGCACCGCGCGCTCGTAATCGAGCCCGCTCATCAGCACGCCGACGCCGCCGTTGACCGGCCCCATCACCTGCGCGTCGGCCACCTCGCAGTCCTGGAACACCAGCTCGGCGGTGGGGCTGCCGCGCATCCCCATCTTGTCGATCTTCTGCCCGATGGAGAAGCCGGGCATGTCGCGCTCGATCAGGAACGCGGTGATCCCGCGGCTACCCTCGCCCGTCTTGGCGTAGACGACCAGCGTGTCGGCATAGGCCGCGTTGGTGATCCAGAACTTGGTGCCGTTGAGCACGTACCCGCCCTGCACCGCGTCCGCGCGCAGCTTCATCGAGACCACGTCGGACCCGGACCCGACCTCCGACATGGCGAGACTGCCGACATGCTCGCCCGAGATCAGCCCGGGCAGGTACTTGGCCTTCTGCTCGGGGCTCGCCCAGCGCGCGATCTGGTTGACGCACAGGTTGGAATGCGCGCCGTAGGACAGGCCGATCGAGGCGGAGGCGCGCGACACCTCCTCGCACGCGACGACGTGCTCCAGGTAGCCGAGACCCAGGCCGCCGTCCTCTTCCGCCACCGTCAGTCCGTGCAGGCCCAGCTCGCCCATCGCCGGCCACAGTTCCTCGCGCGGAAACCAGTCCTCCGCGTCGATCCGCGCCGCCAGCGGCTGGATGCGGTCGGCGGCGAAGCGGCGCGTGGTGTCGCGGATCATGTCCGCGTTCTCGCCCAGCGCGAAATCGAAATCGTTCAAGCCCGCTCTCCATCCCGGCCCGTCGCGCGGACCTTGTCGACACGCGGTCGATCATCGCCGCGCGCGCGTCAAGCCTGGTATCAAATGAGACCAGCCAAGGGACTGGACGGGTCGGCATAGCGCCGCTGACCCATCCGCCCCGCGCGGTAGGCAAGCCGTCCGCTCTCCACCGCCATCCGCATCGCGGCGGCCATCATGACCGGATCCTTGGCCTCCGCGATCGCGGTGTTCATCAGCACCCCGTCGCAGCCCAGCTCCATCGCCACGGCGGCGTCCGACGCGGTGCCGACGCCCGCATCGACCAGCACGGGGACGCCCGCGCCCTCGACGATCAGCCGGATGGTGACGCGGTTCTGGATGCCGAGCCCCGACCCGATCGGCGCGCCCAGCGGCATGATCGCGACCGCTCCGGCATTCTCCAGCCGCTTGGCCGCGATCGGATCGTCGACGCAGTACACCATCGGCAGGAAGCCTTCCTTGGCCAACACCTCCGTCGCGCGCAGCGTTTCCACCATGTCCGGGTAGAGCGTCTTGGCCTCGCCCAGCACCTCGAGCTTGACGAGGTCCCACCCTCCCGCCTCGCGCGCCAGGCGCAGCGTCCGGATCGCCTCGTCGCCCGTGAAGCAGCCCGCCGTGTTGGGCAGGTAGGTGAAGCGCTTGGGATCGATGAAGTCGGTCAGCATCGGCGCGGCCCGGTCCGTCACGTTGACGCGGCGCACGGCCACCGTGACGATCTCCGCGCCCGACGCCTCCAGGGCGGCCGCGTTCTGCGCGAAATCCTTGTACTTGCCCGTGCCCACGATCAGCCGGGAGCGGAAGGTGCGGCCCGCGACCGTCCACATATCCTCGTCGACGGCCGCCATGTGATCGCCGCCGCCGACGAAATGCACGATCTCGATGTCGTCGCCGTCCTCGACGCACACCTGCGCCAGCGTGGAACGCGGCACCACCTCCAGGTTGCGCTCGACCGCGACCTTTTCCGCGACGAGCCCCATGTCGGCCGCGAGCTGCGCGAGCGTCAGCCCGGCGGCGACGCGCCTGTGCTCGCCGTTGACGCTGATGGAGACGGTGCCGTCGGTATGCTGGATCATCCGGGTGATCTAGACGGACAAGGGCCAAGGTTCAAACGGGATGCGCGGCGGTCGCCAACGCGCTAGGGCTCGACGATGCCCGATACCGTCTTCGTCCTGAACGGCCCGAACCTCAACCTGCTGGGCCTGCGCGAACCCGACATATACGGCCACGATACGCTCGACGACATCGCCGGTATGCTGGAGGACCGCGCCCGCGAGCTCGGGCTAGCTGTCGACCTGCGCCAGTCCAACCACGAGGGGCACCTGGTCGACTGGCTCCACGAGGCGCAGGCGACGCAGGCGCGCACGGTGCTGCTCAACGCGGGCGGCTTCACGCACACGTCCGTCGCGATCCACGACGCGGTCAAGGCCGTGACGACGCCGGTGATCGAGGTCCACCTATCCAACCCGCACCGGCGCGAACCCTTCCGTCACGTGTCCCTCGTCGGCCAGGCCGCGCGCGGCACCATCGCGGGGTTCGGCGCGCTGTCGTACCTGCTCGCGCTTGAAGCGGCCGCGCGCATCTGACAGGAGCGCCGGATGACGGAACCGACACAAACCGGACCGATGGAGGTCGATGTCGAGCTGGTGCGCCAGCTCGCGGACATCCTCGACGCGACCAATTTGACCGAGATCGAGGTCGAGGACGGCCCGCGCCGCATCCGCGTCGCGCGCAAGGCCGGGCCGCAAGCCGCGCCCGCCCCCGTCCACTACGCCCCGGCACCGCTCGGCTCGCAACCGATGCCTCCCACCACGCCCCTGGCCACCGAGGTCGGCGCGCCCACTCCCGCGCCCGAAGCCGACGCGGTCCGCTCGCCCATGGTCGGCACCGTCTATCTCGCCGCCGACCCCGCCTCCAAGCCCTTCGCCGCCGTCGGGCAGAAGGTGCAGGCCGGCGACACGCTGATGATCATCGAGGCGATGAAGGTCATGAACCCCATCCTCGCCCCCGCCGCGGGCACCGTCACCGCGGTGTTGGTCGAGAACGGCCAGCCCGTCGAGTTCGACCAGCCGCTGGTCATCGTCGAATAGTGGGAACGCCTTCGAGACAAGCGTGTCGGCATCTGACATGACCATCCGCAAAGTCCTCATCGCCAACCGCGGCGAGATCGCGCTGCGCATCCACCGCGCCTGCCACGAAATGGGCATCAGGACGGTCGCTGTGCACTCTACCGCCGACGCCGACGCGATGCATGTCCGCCTGGCCGACGAGGCGATCTGCATCGGCCCGCCGTCCGCCACCGACAGTTACCTGAACGTCGCCAACATCATCTCGGCCGCCGAGATCAGCGGCGCCGACGCGATCCATCCCGGCTACGGCTTCCTGTCGGAGAACGCGCGATTCGCCGAGATCGTCGAACTCCACGACATCCTGTTCGTCGGCCCCAAGCCCGAGCACATCCGCACCATGGGCGACAAGGTGGAGGCCAAGCGCACCGCCGGCGCGCTGGG
>CAXTFF010000177.1:0-4846 GCA_964243325.1 uncultured Sphingomonas sp. | reverse complement strand
CCTCCAGCTCGAGCACCCGGCCCGGCCGGTCGCGCATCGCCACCCCGGACCCCCGCGCGGCGACGCTCGCCCCGCCCGCCAGCGCCCGCGCCCCGAGCACCGCGCGCACGCTCCCGCCCGTCGCCGCGAACCCGTCCAAGGCCGCCCCGACCTCCGCGTCGATCTCCGCGCCCAGCTCCCGCGCGACCGCATCGACGCGCACGGGCCCCGCATCGGCCGTCACCTCGAAGGTCAGCGAGGGTATGCGGTTGCCGAAGTCCGCCAGCTCCAATCCCTCGAACACCGCATAGGCGCAGCCCCGCGCCGCCGGCGTCCCCGCCCCTTCGGCGCTCGCGATCAGCGGATCGACCGCCTGGTCCTCGCTTCCCAGATGCAGCCGGAACCCCGTGCGCGCCTTCCAGTCCCCCGCCGCCCCGCGCAGCAGCTTGCCCTCCGCCCAGATCCGCCCCACCCCCAGGATCGGCCTGGCCGACAACAGCACCGCGAAGTTGGCGCCGTAGCTGTAGTCCGTCGTCGCCGGCCGGCCCTTGCCCCCGCCCGTGCGCCCGCGCCGCTCGACCAGGTCGGTCGCCCAGAACACCGTTCCCGCCACCCGCATGGTCCCGAACAGCCGGGGTACCTGCGTCCCGTAGGACGACGTCTGCACCGCCAGCCCGGCGAGCCTGGGCCCCTCGCGCCGCTTGGGGCCCAGCAGCCGCCCGTCCACCGCCCCGCCGATCAGCCCGCCCAGCGCCGCCCCCACCGGCCCGCCGACGATCCCGCCCACCGTGGTCAACACCAACGTCGCCATCTCACCCCTCCAATCGCCACGCGCGGAGCAGTGGCCAAGGCGCTTCCCCCGCCCGCTCCACCACCCGCCCCAGCCCCGCATCCCCGTGGACGAAGCCGCCGTCCGTCCTGACCGCCAGATGCAGCTGCCCGGGCCCCGCCGCGAACAGCAGCAGGTCGCCCGCCCGCCCCCCGTCGCAGGCGACCAGCCCATCCCCGACCGCCGCCGCCACCGCGTCCACATGGCCGCCCCGCAACGGGTACCCCGTCGGCACCGGCCCGCGCCGTCCCCCCGCCGCCATCGCCAGCGCCGCCAGTCCCACGCAGTCGAGCCCGCCCGCCGCCTCGCGCCCATGCAGCCGGAAGCGCGCGCCCACCGCCGCCCTCGCCGCCGCCGCGGCCTCGTCTCCCGCGCTCAAGCGCCCGGGTACCGCGTCAGCAGGTCCATCCCCGGCAGGAACGGCTCGCCGCGGAAGTTCACGCCGTTCCCAAAGCGCTCCCGGCACACGGCCAGGCTCTTGGCGCACCCCTCGACCAGCTCGACCAGCGCCCCCGCCTCGACCGTGAACGCGGGCGGCGCGCGCAATCCGAGCGTGGTCCCCGCCGACCGCGCCACCGCCCCCTCCAGCCCGGCGTTCGCCCCGCCGAACCACCGCACCCGCCCGCCGCCATACGCGTCCGCCGCCGGCTCGGCCGCATCGACCGTCAGCACCGCGCCGTCGGCCGCCACGACGCGCGCGAACCGCCGCCGCCCCGCCATCGCCACCCGGCACCGCCGGTCGCCAAGCTCCGCGCGGCACTCCGGCGAGGTCTCCTCCACCACCGCCCGGTCGAGCGCGGCCGCCACCCCGCGCAGTTCGGCGGTGAAGCCCGCGTCCGACAGCTCCACCGCCCCGATCGTCCCCTCGCTCAAATCCACCCGCCGCGACGGATCCGTCCAATCGACCGCGGACAACGCCACCCGCGCGCCGTCCCAGCGTCCCGCCAGCAGGTCCGCCTCCCCGATCGCCGCGCCGCCCAGCGCGCCCGCCACGTCGCCCGTCTCGGCGTCCAGCCCCTCCTCGCGCCGGATCGCCGACGGCGTCATCCCGGGCGAGGCGCGGTGGACCAGTCCGTCCACCACCAGGTCGCGGTCGTGCGAGGTGAGCCCGACCGCCACCCCGTCCACCCGCTCCACCCGCCAGCACCAGGCCAGCGTCACCAGTTCCCCCTCCAGCCAGCTCACGACTCGCGCACCTCGACCAGCGGCACGCTCGCCGCCTCCCCGGCCAGGAACGTCGCCCGGCTCACCCGCAGGCGGTCCTCCACGACCCGCTCGGGCCGAAGCGCGAACAGCCCGTCCACGCCCCCCTCCCCGTCCCGCATCACCGCGACGAACGCGTTCCCATGCAGCAGCATCTGCGCCGCCACCCCTTCCAGGAACGGCCGCCCTCCGCTGCGCGCGCCCACCAGCGCCTCCAGCTCGGGACGCGAAGCCTCCAGCGGCGCGGACGCCACCCCCTCGGCCACCAGCCTGACCGCCCGCTGCGCCACCGCGTTCAGGCAATAACCGTCGCGCACCTGCGCCTCGTAGGTGCGCGGCCACTCGCCCAGCGCCCAATCACCGGCGGGGCCGTTCCCACGCGCCAACACCGGACGCGACTCGTCGCGCCCGGCCTTCCGACCGAACCATTTCATCCCCGCGCTCCTTCATCTTCCTATTCCGCCCCCGGAGGGGGAGGGGGACCGTTCGCGTTCTTCACGCGAACGGTGGAGGGGTGTCCCTCAACACACCCGGGCCGTGGCGGGTCACAACGCCTTCACCCCGACCTTGGCCACCGGCTTGCCCAGCAGCTCGGTCAGCGCCCACACGCACGCGTCCGCCCGGTCGGGCGACCGCCCCGGCCCCTCGTACCCGCCGCCCACGCGAAGCCCGCACAACTCGTCCTCCAGCGCCGGGAACCGGCCCGCGTGGAACGCGCGCCCCGCCGCGTACCAGGTCATGACCGGCTCCGCGCGCGCGACCTTGCCCCGGCTGGCGTGGACCAGCCGGACCGGCAGCGCCTTGTCCGCCGCGCGCAGCACGCTTCCCACCATGTCGCCGCCCTGGTTCTTCTCCGCCACCACCCGGTCCGCGCCCCAGCGCCCGGCGCACGCGACCACCGCCGCCGCCCAGCCCTCGGGCGTCAGGCCGCCGACGCTCGCGTCCTCCAGCACGTACCCGTGCCCGTCGAGCCCGAGCCCCGCGCACACGATCCCGCACAGGTCGCCCTCCGCGGTCGCGGGCGGATCGACGCCCACGACGACGCGCGCCAGCTCGGGGTGCCCGCCCACGCGGGCGCGCTCGATCAGCGCGCGCGACCACAGCGCGCCCTCGGCCTCCCCGATCAGCTCGCCGTCCAGCTCCTGGCGCCCCAGGCGGGTGCCGCCGTAATCCGCTTCCATCGCCTGCACGAAGACGCCGGGCAGGTGGATGTTGTCGCGCGTCCGGCCCGTCGTCTCGACCAAGCCGGGCGTCGTCATGACCTTGCGCATCAGGTTGTTCGGCCGGGGAGTCGTCGTCACCACGATCCGCGGCCGGTCCCCCAGCCTCAGGCCCATGCGCAGATTGTCCCACGCCGCCTCGCCGTACCGCCATTTGGCGATCTCGTCGCACCAGGCGACGTGGTGCTGCGGCCCGCGCAACGTCTCGGGCACCTCCGCCGAGTAGACGTACGCAATCGCGCCCGACGCGAACCGGACCTCGCCCGCATGGTGCAGCCACTCGCATCGCTCGCCCGTCCGCCGCGTCGCCAGCAGCCCGCTATCGCCTTCCACCATCACGCGCCGCACTTCGGCCACCGTCGCGCCGACCAACGCGATGCGCGCGTCCGGCACCGTGCGCGCCACCTCCCAGGTCCACTCGGCTCCCGCGCGCGTCTTGCCGAACCCCCGTCCCGCGCGGATCAGCCAGATCAGCCAGTCGCCGCCGGGCGGGGGAAGCTGTCCCGCATGGCCCCACCCCTCCCAATCGTGGAACAGCGCCTCGCGCTGCTCCTCCTTCAGGCCCTTCAACCGGCGCCAGCGGTCGGCTTCGGGCAGGCGCGCCAGCGCCTCGACCATCTCGCGCCGGGTCGCCCCGTCGCCGATCAGCCGCATCGCGGGCGCTCCAGCCGCGCCGCCAGATCGCCCAGCTTGTTCATCAGCGCCACGTCCAGCGCCGCCGGATCGAGCGGCGGCTCGCCGCGCCGCCGCCCCGGGGCCCGCTTGCCGCGCAGCTTCAGCACCGCGATCGCCAGTTGCGGATCGAACGCCCGCCGGTGCTCGGGCGCGGGCTCGTCGCGCTCCGACCCCGGATCGTCGGGGGCCAGCGCACCGCCCATCGCATGGGCCAGCAGCTCGTCCTCCAGCCGCAGGTACGCCGCCGCCAGCGCGTCGGCCCACAACCGCCCGAAGCGCGCGTCGCGGTGGCGCAGCTTGCGCGCGGACCCTTCCGCCATGCCCGCCGCCTTTTCCGCCTCGCACACCCGCGCCGTCGCGGCGAGCACGTCCAGGAACGTCCTGCGCCGCGCCACCGTCCACCCGTTCTTCCGCTCCCTGCCCAGCCCCAGCCGCCCGGCATTGTTGACGATCCCCATCATCGACCTCTCCCCACGCGCGAAAGGCCGGCGACCCGGCCGGGGTGCCACCCCGCCCGCATCCTCCGGCCTTTCGATTTCCCCGATCGCCCGAACCGCCGATCGGACCCCCCGGCCCGAGTCGGTAATTCTCGACGTTCCTGTTTTGTACTCAAACAGCGTGACGCTGTCAAGCGGGAAACAACCGTCCGGGTTCGTTCCCGGTCGGCCACGGCGCGCGCGCCCCTGCCCATCGATCGACGGCGCGGGGCCTGACGTGCCCCGCGTCAGGACCCGCGCAAGCCCGGACGGCGGGGCTCGCCCCGACCAACGGCGCGGGGGGAGACCTCCGGTCGACCTCGTCCCGCCGCGACGCCCCTTCTCCGGCGCAGCCCTAAGCGCCATGGATGGAGTTCTCTCCTGCGGATGTTGGCCGTCGGCCCAGAACGGTCCGGCTCCTCTCGGGCGGCCTCGCATCATGGGGTCGGCCCGTCCCGCCCGCG
>CAXTFF010000176.1:0-4867 GCA_964243325.1 uncultured Sphingomonas sp. | reverse complement strand
GGTACTATCAGGGCTGCGGCCCGTCGGACGCCGTCGAGACGCTGGCGATCGAGCGCGCGAAGGAACTGTTCGGGTGCGGGTTCGCCAACGTCCAGCCGCATTCGGGGGCGCAGGCGAACGGCGCGGTGATGCTGGGGCTGGTGAAGCCGGGCGACACCATCCTGGGGATGAGCCTGGACGCGGGTGGGCACCTGACGCACGGGGCCAAGCCCGCCATGTCGGGCAGGTGGTTCGACGCGGTCCAGTACGGCGTCGATCCGGTCACGCACCTGATCGATTACGACCAGGTGGAGGCGCTGGCGGTCGAGCGCCGGCCGAAGCTGCTGATCGCGGGCGGGTCCGCCTATCCGCGGCGGATCGACTTCGCGCGGTTCCGGGCGATCGCGGACAAGGTGGGCGCGTACTTCCTGGTCGACATGGCGCATTTCGCCGGGATCGTCGCGGCGGGGCTGCATCCGTCGCCGTTGCCGCACGCGCACGTCGTGACGACGACCACGCACAAGACGCTGCGCGGACCGCGCGGCGGCATGATCCTGTGCAATGACGAGGCGCTAGCCAAGAAGTTCAACTCGGCGGTGTTCCCCGGCCTCCAGGGCGGGCCGCTGATGCACGTCGTCGCGGCCAAGGCGGTGGCGTTCGGCGAGGCGCTCGATCCGTCCTTCCCGTCCTATATCGCCGCCGTCCTGGAGAACGCCAAGGTGCTCGCCGCCACGCTCAAGGAGCGCGGGGCCGACCTGATCGCGGGCGGCACCGACACGCACCTGGCGCTGGTGGACCTGCGTCCGCTGGGCATCACCGGCCGCGACGCGGACGAGGCGCTGGAGCGGTCCGGGATCACCTGCAACAAGAACGGCATCCCGAACGATCCCCAGCCGCCCGTCAAGACGAGCGGCATCCGGGTCGGCTCGCCCGCGGGCACCACACGCGGCTTCGGTTCGGCCGAGTTCCGCGAGATCGGCCACATGGTGGCCGACGTGCTCGACGGCCTGCGCGCGAAGGGCGAGGGCGGCGACCCGGCGGTCGAGGCCGCGGTCCGCGAGCGCGTTCATGCGCTGTGCGCGCGTTTTCCCATTTATCAATAAGGAGCCGACCCCATGGCGTTCGACGACATCCAGAACACGGTCCGGCAGACGCCGGGGCTGAAGTCCAAGATGGTCAAGTACGGCGCGATCGGCGCGGTGCTGGCCATTCCGCTACCGGTCGTCGGCCCGGTGCTGGGCGGGATCGTCGGGGCCGCGATCGCCTATTCCAAGCGCAACAAGGTCTGAATGCGCTGCCCGTTCTGCGCGCATGACGACAGCCAGGTGAAGGACAGCCGCCCCACCGAGGACGGGGCGGCGATCCGGCGGCGGCGGCAGTGCGAGGGCTGCGCGGCGCGGTTCACGACGTTCGAGCGGATCCAGCTGCGCGAGCTGACCGTCGCCAAGAGCGAGGGGCGGCGCGAGCCGTTCGAGCGCGACAAGCTGCTGCGGTCGGTCTCGATCGCGGCGAGGAAGCGGCCGATCGACGCGCTCAGGCTGGAGAAGCTGGTGTCGGGCATCCAGCGTCGGCTGGAGACGCTGGGGGAGGGCGAGGTGACCTCGCAGCGGATCGGCGAGATGGTGATGGAGGGGCTCAAGGGCCTGGATTCGGTCGCCTATATCCGGTTCGCGAGCGTCTACCGCGATTTCAGCGAGGCGCGCGATTTCGAGGCATTCGCGGGGACCGTCGAGGAGGTCGGACGCGGGTGAGCGACGGTCCCCTGGTCGCGCCGCAGCCGGCGATCGTCCTGGTCCGCCCGCAGCTGGGCGAGAATATCGGCAAGGCGGCGCGCGCGATGCTCAATTTCGGGTTGCGCGAGCTCAGGCTCGTGGCCCCGCGCGACGGCTGGCCCAACCCGGCCGCGGGGCCGGCGGCGAGCGGGGCGGACGTGGTGCTGGCCGAGGCGCGCGTGTTCGACAGCGTCGCCGAGGCGACGGCCGACTGCGCGCACGTCTATGCGACCACCGTGCGCAAGCGGGGCGTGACCAAGCCGGTGGTGACGCCCGAGCAGGCGGCGGCCGCCGTGCGGGGCGCGGCGGCAAGCGGTCTTGGGCGCTCGGCGGTGCTGTTCGGGCCGGAGCGGTCGGGGCTCGACACCGACGACGTGGCGCTGGCGCGCGCGATCGTCACCGTGCCGATCAACCCCGAATTCGGATCGCTCAATCTGGCGCAGGCGGTGATGGTGGTGGCGTATGAATGGTCGAAGGGCGAGGCGCTGGCGCGGCCGCCCGAGGTCGACATCCCGCCGCCCGCGCCGCAGGACGAGCTGGAGGGGATGATCGCGCAGCTCGACGCGTTGCTGACCCAGCGGCATTATTTCTTCCCGCCCGAACGGACGCCGACCGTCAGGCGGACGATCCGGACGCTGCTGACCAAGCCGGGCTGGTCGTCGCAGGAGGTGCGCACGGTGCGGGGTATGCTGTCGGCGCTGGGCGGGGCCAAGGGCCCCAAGGGCTAGCGCCGATCGAAGGCGGCGAGCTCGTAGGCGATCGAGGCTTCGACCAGTCGCTCCCACAGGCTCGCGACCGCGTCGGCGGGAAGGCCGGCCGCCTCGGCCAGCGCGCGGGCGTTGGCGATCACCTCGGCCTTGCGGGGTTCGTCGCGCACGGCCTCGCGCGCGGGTTTGATGCGGGCGGCGGCGTCCATGTAGGCGAAACGGCGGGCGAGGAGCGCGACCAGATCGCGGTCGACCGCGTCGACGCCCGCGCGCACCTGCGCCATCGCCGTGCAGTCGGGGGGCGGAAGGATCGTCATGGACGAGGCGCTATGGGCGCTGAGCTCCGCTGTCCAGCTTGACCGGGCGACCCCGCGCGGCTAGGTGCCCGCGCTCGCAATGGCCCCGCATCCCGGTGAAGCGGTGGCCCTGTTCCGGCGACGGATAGCAGGCGATGACCGGGATATGCCCGTTCCGTCAGGGGCGGGCTCGTCAATAGCGATTGCAAGGAATGTGATATGTCGAAGCGCGCCAGCGCCAAGTACAAGCTCGACCGGCGGATGGGCGAGAACATCTGGGGGCGGCCCAAGTCCCCGGTCAACAAGCGCGAATACGGCCCCGGCCAGCACGGCCAGCGTCGCAAGTCCAAGGTTTCGGACTACGGCATCCAGCTCAAGGCCAAGCAGAAGCTCAAGGGCTATTATGGCGACGTGACGGAGAAGCAGTTCAAGCGCTCCTACACCGACGCCGCCAAGATGAAGGGCGATACCTCGCAGAACCTGATCGGCCTGCTCGAGCGTCGGCTCGACATGGTGGTCTATCGCGCCAAGTTCGCCCCCACCGTGTGGTCGGCGCGCCAGCTCGTGTCGCACGGCCATGTCCGGGTGGACGGGGTCAAGTGCAACGTCGCGTCCAGGCGCGTGTTCGTGGGCCAGGAGATCACGCTGGGGCCCAAGGCGTCGGAGATGGCGCTGGTGCTCGAGGCGCAGTCGCTCGCCGAGCGCGAAATCCCCGATTACGTCGCGCCGGACGGGACGGCCAAGGTCACGTTCGTGCGGGTGCCGACGCTCGACGAGGTGCCGTATCCGGTGAAGATGGAGCCGAATCTGGTGGTCGAGTTCTACTCGCGCTGAAGCGCGAGACGAACCGACCAGGAGGTTCGGCTCGGCCGGCGTCGCCCAGGCGACGACCGACGGCGCGGGTCGGCCTACGGTCGGCTTCGTCCCGCCGCGACGCCGTCGCCGGGCGGAGAAGGGCGGTCCCGCCGGGGCCGCCCTTTCTTGTTCCAGGAGGGTCCTCGGGGCCGCGTCGCGGCAAAGCCGTTTCGTCCGACCGGCGCTCGATGCGCTGTCGGCCGGGCACGCGGTCGTGAGCCCGGTCCACCTCCGCTGGATCGCCGTGCCGCGTGCCGCCCGCCGGGCCGCGCTAGGTCAGAGCTTGAGACTGGCCCGCAGGAACTCGTCTGCCTTCGTGAGCATCCTCGTCCGCGCGGCGGCTTCGTCCAGCTGGTGATCCAGCCCCGGAAACTCCACATATTCCACGCGCCCGCCCGCGCCCTTCAGCCGCGACGCCATCAACCGCGACTCCCGCACTCCGACATTCTGGTCGCGGTCGCCGTGAAACAGCAGCACGGGCGCCTTGATCGCCGACGCGTTCTGCGCGGGGGAGCCGTCGCGGACGTGCGCGCCCTGGCCGATGAACCGGTCCACCCGCACGAAGCTGGTATAGCCCCGCGACTCCTCCCGAAGCGTGTTCAGGTCGGTGACCGGCGCGACGGCGACGATCGCCCTGAACAGGGATGGGTCGAGCACCGCCGATTGCAGCGCGGCGTAGCCGCCGTACGACCAGCCGACGATGCCGAGCTTGGCGGGATCGGCGATGCCCTGCTTCACCAGCCAGCGGCCGCCGTCGTTGACGTCGCCGATCGCGGTGCGCCAGGATTGGAAGCCGTTTTTCTGGAACCAGGCGTCGCCATAGCCCGTCGAGCCGCGGAAGTTGGGCTGGAGGACGGCGTAGCCGCGCGCCGCGAAATACTGGGCCAGCCAGTCGAAGCCCCATTCGTCGCGCGCGCCGGGCCCGCCGTGCGGCATGACGATCGCGGGCAGCCCACGCCCGTCGCTACCCGCCGGAAGCGTGAGGTAGCCGGGGATGGACGTTCCGTCGGCCGCGGGAAAGCTGACGGGCTTGACGCCGGCCAGCTTCGCGGCGGCGAGCTGCGGGCGTACGGCGAGCAGCTCGTTCAGCTCGCGCGTGTCCTTGTCGTACAGATAATAGCGGCCGGGATCGACGTCGCTGCCCGCCCAGAGCAGCAGCCGCTTCTCGTCGGCGCTGGCATCGACGAACGACACCAATGGCAGGCCGGGCAGCGCCTTGGACAGGCCCGCCGCGAGCTTCTTGAGCTCGGGGTCGAAG
>CAXTFF010000175.1:0-4878 GCA_964243325.1 uncultured Sphingomonas sp. | reverse complement strand
ATCCGGTACCGGGCGACGCGGGCGCTGGAGGATTGGGCGGTGGCGCGCGCCGACGCGGTGGCGGTGATCTGCGAAGGGCTGCGGGGCGACCTGCTCGCGCGGGGGGTGCCGGCGGACAAGCTGACCGTGTCGCCCAACGGGGTCGACCTGGGCCTGTTCGGCGCGCCCGCGCCGCGCGACGACGCGCTGGCGGCGGCGCTCGGGCTGGACGGCGACGTGATCGGGTTCATCGGCAGCTTCTACGATTACGAAGGGCTGGACGACCTGGTCGCGGCGATGCCCGCGCTCGTCGCGCGGCGGCCCACGGTCAAGCTGCTGCTCGTCGGCGGCGGTCCGATGGAGGACGCGTTGCGGGCGCAGGCGGCCGGATCGGCGGTCGCGGACGCGATCCGGTTCGCCGGGCGCGTGCCGCACGGCGAGGTGGAGCGGTATTACGGGCTGGTCGACGTGCTCGCCTATCCGAGGAAGCGGATGCGGCTGACCGACCTGGTCACGCCCTTGAAGCCGCTGGAGGCGATGGCGCAAGGGCGGCTGGTGGCGGCGTCGGACGTGGGCGGGCACCGCGAGCTGATCCGCGACGGCGATACGGGCACGCTGTTTCCGCCCGACGACCCGGCCGCGATCGCGCGAGCGTTGGCGGGGTTGCTCGCCGACCGGAGCGGCTGGGACGCGCGGCGCGGGCGCGCGCGGGCCTTTGTCGAGCGCGAGCGTAACTGGTCGTTGAACATTGAGCGCTACCAGCCGGTTTACCAGCGGCTGATCGGGGCCGCGTCCAAGGTAGAAACATGGTCGTCTCGCGTATCCGCCTGAGCCTGGTCCCGCCCGTCGGCGGCGCGCTGCTCGGGGTCGTTCTGGCCCTTGTCGTATTGCTGATGCCCGCCGTCGCGCTCGACACGGTGCTGGCGGGCGGCGGGTCGGGAGGCCTTGTCGCCGAACCGCCGATCGGCGCGGTCGGCCGATCCGCGCTGGCGGTCGCGTCGGGGCTCGGCGTCGGAGCGGTCGGCTGGGCGGCGTTGTTCCTGCTGTTCGGGACGGGCGGCGTGTTCGCGCGCGAGGGCGGCGAGGACGGGATGCCCAAGGTGCGCAGCGCCGACCGCCATCCCGACGCGCCGCCGCGTCGCCCGCTGTCGGCCGCCGACCTTTCAGGACGCGACGGGGAGGACGAGGGCGAGCCGCTGCCGATCGTCGGCCCGGCCGCGCCGATCGAGCGGCCGGTCCCCGCCGACCTGGATCAACCGCTGGCCGATTTCGATCCGCGCGCCGTGCCCGCCGAACCGCTGACGCCGGCGCGGACGTTGCCGCCGCTCGCCGCCGCCCCGGGCGTCAAGCCCGCGCCGCTCGCGCCCGGCGAGCGGATCGACAGCTTCGAGCTGTCGTCGCGCCATGCGGCCGAGTCGGGCGCGTCGTCGGTGGAGGCGCTGCTCGCGCGGCTGGAGCGCGGGACGATGCTCCATCAGCGCCGGGCGAACGGGATCGGCTGACTAGCCGTCGCGCAGGAGAAGCGCCTCGACCCGGACCGACGATGCGCCCAGCGGACGAACGGCCAGGTCGGCGACGAAGTGGCGACCGACCGCCAGTTCGGCGTCGGGGAGTCCTGAAAGCCACGCCGTGCCGGGATCGACACCGAGCAGGTCGATCTCGACCCGCTCGCCCTCGAAGGTCGCGCTGGCCCACGCCCGCGCGCCGACCTCGCCCAGACCGAACGAATGGCCGCGACCGCGCGCGTGGAGCGCGATCGCCCGCGCAAGGAGCGCGGCGGGGTCGGACGGGCGGCGCGCGGTCAACGCCCGTTCCGCGCGATGAAGGCCTTGACGCGCGCCTCCATCGCCCGGCCCGGCCGGCGTCCGCGCGTCAGGTCGCCGACCAGCCGCGGGTCGTTGACGGCCATGCGCCCGAACCTCGTCGGCGGCGTCTCCGTCCGCCGGCAATATAGCTTTATCTCCCACAACAGCGACATCACGCGACTCCTCACACCCACCGCGTTCCTGGTCTGTTCCGCAGAATCCAACTTGTCTAGGATATTTCCTAGGCGTACGGCGGGGCGTGTCGGAGGACGATCCCAGAAGCGCGCTGACGCGCGCGGCGGCGGCGGGCGGGCTGAGCCTGGCGACCCTGTCGGGCGCGATCGGGCGCAACGCGGCCTATCTGCACCAGTATGTGACCCGCGGCAGTCCGCGGTTGTTGGCGGAGGGCGATCGCCGGACGCTGGCGGCGATGCTGGGCGTGTCGGAGGCGGCGCTGGGCGGGCCGCCCGACGGCGACGCGCCGTTCGCGCTGCCGCGGCTGGAGGTCGAGGCGTCGGCGGGACCGGGCGCGTACAGTGACGGCGAGCTGGTGCTGGGCATCGACGGGGTGGATGCGCGGCTGGCGCGCGCGCTGCGGCTGCGGCCGGGCAAGGCCGGGCTGATCACGGTGCGCGGGGATTCGATGGAGCCCGGGCTGTTCGACGGCGACCAGCTGATCGTGGACACGAGCGACCGGACGCCGACCGCGAGTCCGCGCGTCTTCGTGATCCGCATCGACGGCGCGGTGATGGTGAAGCGGGTGGGCGCGGGCGGGGGCGGGCTCGTCGCCGCCAGCGACAACGCCGAGGCGGCGCGCGTGCCGGACGGCGAGATCGAGGTGGTGGGCCGGGTCGTGTGGCGGATGGGCGCGCCGCGCTAGGCGGTCCCGCCCGCCTTGGGCCTCAGCGCGCCCGGTCGCGCAGCCAGATGACGACCGCGAGCGCCGCGCCGACCGCGATGCCGACGATCATGCCCAGTGTGGGCTGCTGGCGCGAGACGCCGACGACCGCGCCCAGGATCGCGCCGACCGCGACGAGTACGCCGCCGGCGGCGGAGGGGCGGGGAGGGTTGGCCATGCGCGCGGCCCTGCCATGCCGCGCGCGGGGACGCCAGCGGCGGCGTCACACCGGGTTCGGCGGCTCCGGGCAGCGGTACGCGGCTTTGTAGGGCTGGCCCCAGCAACGCAGGAAGCCGTCTAACACGTGCAGGTTGAGCGGCCAGGCGGTCGGCCTCGGCTTGCCGTCGGGGCCGACGGGATCGAAGCCGGGCGGCTTGGGCAATGCGGCGAGCCTGGCGCGCGCGGCCTGCAGCCCCGGCCGGTCGCGGCGCAGGAACGCGATGCTGCCGTCGACATAGTGGTTCCAGCCGATGACATCCTCGGCGGCGGGCCTGCGCGCGCGGTCGAACAGGGCGATGGCGGCCTTGGTCCGCCCGGCGTCGGCGCGAAGCTGGCCCTCATGCCAGAACAACGTGAAGCTGGTCGACTTGTTCGCGGTGCGATAGTCGCGGATCAGGTCTGCGGCCTCCTGCTCGCATCCGCGATCGACCAACGGACGCCAACCGCCTTTCATGTCCTGGTCGAAAGCCGGGAGCGGCAGCGCGAGCATCGCCGCGCGGTCGTGGGCGCACGGGGAGGCCGCCTGCGCGGCCGCGAGCGCGAGCGGCCCGATCACGCGGGCAGGCCGACGACCGTCTTGACCTCCATGAAGTCGGTCAGGCCGTAGCGGCCGTTCTCGCGGCCGTTGCCCGATTGCTTGTAGCCGCCGAAGGGAGCGGCGATGTCGGGGCTCCAGGAGTTGATCGTGACGAGGCCGGCGCGCAGGCGGGGCGCGACCAGCGCCGCCTTGGCCGGGTCGCCGGAGATCGTCGCGGACAGGCCGTAGGGCGTGTCGTTGGCGATGCGGACGCCCTCGTCCTCGTCGCGGTAGCTGATGATGGTCGCGACGGGGCCGAACACCTCCTCCTGCGCGATGCGCATGTCGGGCGTCACGTCGGCGAACAGGGTCGGGCGGACGTAGTAGCCGGCGTCGCGTCCGTCCGGGCGGCCGGTGCCGCCGGTGACGAGCGTCGCGCCCTCGTCGATCGCCGATTGGATCAGGCCCTGGATCTTGTCGAACTGCGCCTTGTTGACGACGGGGCCGATATGCTGGCCCATTTCGGCGGGGTCGCCGACGGTGGTCTGCTCCATCATGCTTTTGATGAACGCCGTGGCGCCCTCGACCTGGCTTTCGTGGACGAGGAGGCGGGTGGGGGCGATGCAGCTCTGGCCCGAGTTGGCGAGGACGCCCGCGACGGTGCCCGGCAGGACGGCGGCGAGGTCGGAGCCCTCCAGCACCAGGTTGGCGGCCTTGCCGCCGAGTTCCTGGTGGACGCGCTTGACGGTCGGGGCGGCGGCCTGCGCGACGGCGATGCCGGCGCGGGTGGAGCCGGTGAAGCTGACCATGTCGACGCCGGGGTGCGCGCACAAAGTCGCGCCGACGCCCGGGCCGTCGCCGTTGACGAGGTTGAACACGCCCGGCGGCACGCCCGCGGCGTCCATGATCTCGGCCAGGATGATCGCGCAGGTGGGCGCTTCCTCCGACGGTTTGAGCACCATCGTGTCGCCCGCGGCGAGCGCGGGGGCGACCTTGGCGCAGATCTGGTTGAGCGGCCAGTTCCACGGCGTGATCATCGCCACGACGCCCAGCGGCTCGTGGACGACGCGGGCGCGGCCGACCTGTTCCTCGAACGCGAACGCCGCCAGCGCCTTGGCCGTCGCGCTGAAATGCGCGAGCCCGGTGGGCGCCTGCGCCGCGGAGGCGAGCCCCATCGGCGCGCCCATTTCCTGGCTGATGGCACGGGCGAGGTCAGGCAGGCGCTTCTTGTACTCATCGACGATCCGGCCGAGCACCGCCAGCCGCTCGTCACGTGTGGTCAGCGACCAGGTCTCGAACGCCGCGCGCGCCGCGGCAACCGCGCGTGATGCCTTGACGGCGCAGTTGCGCGAGACCCGCGAGGAGCGCGACCGCTTCGGCACGGAGCGTGACGCCGCCCGGGGCGACCGGGACCAGCTCACGGCGCGCGACGTGCTGGTGGTGGACGAGGCTGGGATGGT
>CAXTFF010000174.1:0-4900 GCA_964243325.1 uncultured Sphingomonas sp. | reverse complement strand
GCAGGCGGCCGCCGCGGTCGGCGACCTGTCCGTCGCCGCCGAGGAGACCCTGCGCGGCGTGGTCGACCTGCTCGCCGCCCGTGCCGACCGGGCGGGCGACGCCGCCGAACGCGCGGCCGACCGCCTGCTCGGCGCCGCCGCCCGCGTCGAGGGCGGCGTTCCGGCACGGCCGGTGCGCCGGGTCCGGGGCTGATCCGGACCCACGGCGCGTTTCACGGCCTTTTAAGACGGGTGCGGTACCAGGGCGTCGGATCGACCGATCGCGATAGAAGGGCCTGCCAGTTGCACAGCGACAATCCCGACCGTTGGCCCGACCGCTGGACGGCGGCCCCCGCCGCGCCGCCGGCCGACCTCGCGCCTCCCGGCGACGCGGGCCACGAGCGGCTCGACCGGATCGCGCGCACCGTCGCCGCGGTGACCGGATGCGACATCGTCATGATCTATCGTCGGGGCGCGGGCGGGCTGACGCTGACGGCGGGATCGGGACCCGCGCGCCTGCCCGCGGACGCGTTCGAGCGCGCCTGGACCGGGGACGACGGCTTCGCGCAGCTCGCCTCCGACCCGGCGGCGCCCGGGGCGCTGGTCGGGATCGGCCTGCCGGGCCGGTCGGGCGACCTGCCCGCCTGCTTCGCCGCCGTCGCGCGGATGAACGGCGACGGTGTCGACCGGGGCGTGCTGGTGGTCGCGAACCGCGCCCCGCGCGCGCTTCTCAACGCCGCCGAGTCCTACCTGCTGCGCGCGCACGCCGAGCAGGTGGCCGCCGTGTTCGAGCTCCAGGACGCGCAGCGGTTGATCGCCGGGCAGCCCGACCACCTGGCCTCCATCGAGCGGCTGCGGCTGCTGGAGACGGTCGCCACCCACGCGCGCGACTCGATCATCATCACCGAGGCCGAGCCGACCGACATGCCCGGGCCCCGCATCCTGTTCTGCAACGACGCGTTCACCCGCACGACCGGCTATACGTCCGACGAGGTGATCGGCCGCACCCCGCGCATCCTGCAAGGCCCCAAGACCGATCCCGCGACCCGCGCCAAATTGCGCGCGGCGTTCGCGGCGTGGGAGCCCGTGTCGGTGGAGCTGGTCAACTACCGCAAGGACGGCTCGGAATTCTGGGTCGAATTGTCGATCGTGCCGGTGGCCGACGAGCGCGGCTGGTACACCCACTGGGTGTCCGTCCAGCGCGACGTGACCGAGCGCCGCGAGGCGCACGAGCTGAGCGCGCGCATCCGCGTGGCCGAGGAGGAGAACGAGGAGCTGGCGGGCGAGATCCGCGAGCGCCGCCGGGTGGAGGAGGAGCTGCTCTACACGGCGTTCCACGACAACCTGACGCGCCTGCGCAACCGCGCCTATTTCATGAACAGGCTGGATACGGTCGTGGCGCGCGCCGACGGCGCGTTCACCGGCTGCGCGGTGCTGTTCCTCGACCTCGACCGCTTCAAGGTCGTCAACGACAGCCTGGGCCACCAGGCGGGCGACACGCTGCTGAAGGAGATATCGCGCCGGCTGAAGACCTGCGCGCGGCCGGGGGACACGCTGGCGCGGCTGGGCGGCGACGAGTTCGCGCTCCTGATCGAGGACGTGCCCGACGACACGGTGCCCGTCGCGGTCGCCCGGCGCATCCTGGACGCGCTGCGCGCTCCCGTGCGCATCGGGCGGCAGGAGGTGTTCCCGTCCTGCAGCATCGGCGTCGCCCATTCGGCCAGGCCCGGCATCCATCCCGAAGCGCTGATCCGCGACGCCGACATCGCCATGTACGTCGCCAAGCGGTCGGGATACGGCGAATATTCGGTATACGACGAGTCGATGCACGCCGAGGCGACCGCCGCGCTCGAGCTGCAGACCGACCTGCAGCTGGCGATCGAGCGAGGCGAGTTCGAGGTCGCCTACCAGCCCATCGTCGATCCGCAGCACGGCCGCATCAAGAGCTTCGAGGCGCTGGTCCGCTGGCGCCACCCCACGCGCGGGCTGGTGCCGCCGATCGCCTTCGTGCCCGTCGCCGAGGAGATCGGGCTGATCCGCCAGATCGACCGCTGGGTCATGGGCGAGGCGTGCGCGCAGCTGGCGCGCTGGCGCGAACGCTTCCCCGACGGCGACCTGGGCATGGCGGTCAACACGTCCGCCAGCGAGTTCGACGATCCCGACTTCGTCGCGCTGCTGAAATCCACGCTCGCCGAACACGGCCTGCCGCCGCGCGCGCTGCAGCTGGAAATCACCGAGTCGATCTTCCTCGATCCCGACCCGCGCATCGCCGGCATCATCGCCGACGTCCGCGCCCACGGCGTGCGCGTCGGCCTGGACGATTTCGGCACGGGCTATTCGTCGCTCAGCTACCTGAACCGTTATCCGACCGACACGATCAAGATCGACAAATCGTTCATCGAGGGATTGTGCTCCGACGATCGGACGCTCGCCATCGTCCTGCTGATCATCCAGCTGGCGGGCACGCTGGGCGTCGACGTCGTGGCGGAGGGCGTGGAGACGGAGGAACAGGCGCAGCTGCTCGCCTCCATGAGCTGTTCCCACGCGCAAGGGTTCTATTTCGCGCGGCCGATGAGCGCCGCCGACATCACCGCCGCGCTCGGGCGCTCGCTGCACCTGGCCGGAGACCCGCCCGCGCTCGCGGCGTGACGGTCGGATCGAACGGTGGATGCCCCGCGAGGATTCGAACCTCGATTAACGGAGTCAGAGTCCGTAGTCTTACCTTTAGACGACAGGGCAGCGCCGCCGCGCGTCTAGAACGCGCCTCCGGGGCTGTCAACGACGCGCGCCCCGCCCCGCCGGCTCTTTCCCGGCCGTCCAGCGACGCTTGTGGCGGCGGGTGCCGCGCGCTAGCAGCGGGGCAGGCACCGAGCTGTCGCGCGATGCGGCCGTGACGGAAGAACATGAAGATTGGATAGCCACGGCATGGGGAACGCTCCCGACCTGCCGTACCGGCAGGCCCCGCCCACAGGCGGCGCGCCCGCCCGTCCGGCCCCTACCCGGCCCGATATCGCCCGGCCCGCCGCGGCCCCGACCGCGAACCGTGGCCAGCCGCGCCACTTCGCGGCGCTCGACCTGGGCACCAACAACTGCCGGCTGCTGATCGCCCGGCCGCAGGGCGCGGGCTTCGCGGTGGTGGACGCCTTCTCGCGCATCGTCCGGCTGGGCGAAGGGTTGGCGGCGACGGGGCGCTTGAGCGACCTTGCGATCGAGCGGACCATCGCGGCGCTGCGCGTGTGCGCGGACAAGCTGCGCCGCCGCAACGTCCTGGTCGCCCGGTCGGTCGCGACCGAAGCGTGCCGGCGCGCGAGCAACGGCGCGGACTTCATCGCGCGCGCCTATGACGAGACGGGCATCCATCTCGACGTGATCTCCGCGGAGGAGGAGGCGCGGCTGGCCGTGCTCGGCTGCCACGCGCTGCTGGAGCCGGGCGACGGCCCCGCGCTCGTCTTCGACATCGGGGGCGGGTCGACCGAACTGGTGCTGATCGACACGCGCCATTCGCCGCCGCGCGTGCTCGACTGGCATTCCGCGCCCTGGGGCGTCGTGTCGCTGACCGAACATGCCGGCGGCGGCGGGGACGCGCCCGCGCGCGCGGCGGCCTATGCGCGGATGCGCGCGCTGGTGGCGGGCAGCATGGCGGCGTTCGCCGCGCGGTTGCCGGCGGGGCCGGTGAACCCGCGCCTGCTCGGCACCAGCGGCACCGTGACGACGCTGGCCTCCGTGCATCTGGGGCTCGACCGGTACGACCGGTCCGCGGTGGACGGGCTGATCATGCCCGTCGCGGCGATGCGCGGCATCAGCCTCCAGCTGTCCGACATGGCGATCGCCGATCGCGCGAAGTTCCCCTGCATCGGCGCCGAACGCGCCGACCTGGTGGTGGCGGGCTGCGCGATCCTGGAGGCGATCATGGATCTGTGGCCCGCCGAGCGGCTGGGCATCGCCGACCGCGGCATCCGCGAGGGCATCCTGCGCCGCCTGATGGGGAGTCCGCACCCGTGAGATGTCCGGCATGAGCAGGGGCGGCTCCGGCGGGCGCACCCGCGTCAAGACCGCGCGCAGCCGTACCGCGCAATCGACGCGCTGGCTGGAGCGGCAGCTGAACGACCCGTACGTCAAGCGCGCCCGCGCCGAAGGCTACCGGAGCCGCGCGGCGTACAAGCTGCTCGAGCTCGACGAGCGGTTCGCGTTCCTGAAAGGCGCGCGCCGCGTCGTCGATCTGGGGCTGGCGCCGGGCGGTTGGAGCCAGGTCGTGCGCAAGCTCGTCCCCCAGGCGACGGTGGTCGGCATCGACCTGCTGCCGGTCGATCCGATCGACGGGGTGACGATCCTGCAGCTCGACTTCATGGCGGAGAACGCGCCGCGGCTGCTGGAGGAGGCGCTGGGGGGGGCCGCCGATCTGGTGCTGTCGGACATGGCGGCCAACACGGTCGGGCACCCGCAGACCGATCACCTGCGCACCATGGCGCTGGTGGAGACGGGGATGGCGTTCGCCGCCGGCATCCTGCGGCCGGGCGGCGCGTACGTGGCCAAGGTGCTGGCGGGGGGCGCGGATCACGACCTGGTGGCGGAGTTGAAGCGGCTGTTCGCGATAGTGATGCGGCGACAGCCGGGATCTAGACGTAAGGAGTCGTCGGAATGGTACGTGGTCGCGCAAGGGTTCAAGGCGGAGCCTTGAACCCTTGCGCGACCCGGCCGGCGGGCGCGACGCGACCCGTCCGACGTCAACGACGGCTTTGCCGTCGTCGGCTCCCTGACTTCCAACGGTACCCGTCATCCCAGCGTAGGCTGGGATCGCGTGGTTCGGGCGGCGCGCTCTCGGTGAGAAACCCCAGCCCACGCTGGGGTCACGGAAAAAGGGCCTACGCTCTCAGGCGCCGCTGCGGCGAAGCCGCGTCGTCGGTCGTAGCGTGCGTTACGC
>CAXTFF010000173.1:2670-4974 GCA_964243325.1 uncultured Sphingomonas sp. | reverse complement strand
TGTACCTGGCGCTCAGCTACGACCACCGCCTGATCGACGGCCGCGAGGCGGTGACGTTCCTCGTCGCGCTGAAGAACGCTATCGAGGACCCGACGCGCATCTTGATCGATCTATGACGCGAGTACCGATCGCGACGTCCCCCCCGGAATACCCGGCCCGGATTGAGCGGGTCACGATCGGCAATTTCCGGTCGCTGCAGAAAGTGGAGTTCCGCGACATCACCGCGGTGACGGCGCTCCTGGGGGCGAACGGCAGCGGAAAATCGACCTTCTTCGACGTGTTCGCCTTTCTGTCCGACTGCTTTTCCGAGGGGCTTCGCAGGGCGGTCGACAAGCGCGGCAAATTCTCCGATCTGCGCAGCCGCGGCCAATCCGGGCCGATCTCCTTCGAGGTGGCCTACCGCGAGGGCGGCACGGCGCAAGGCAAGCGGCCGAACCCGAGCCGTTACTATCTCGAGATCGACGAGGTAGGCGGGAAGCCCGTCGTCGCTTCCGAGTGGATGGATTGGAAGGAGAGCCATGTCGGCATTCCGTTCCGCATCCTGAACTACCGGCTCGGCGAAGGCGAGGTCATCTCGGGCGTTACGCCCGAGCGGGGCGGAAAGCGCGTGCCGACGCCGCTGGCGTCGCCCGACGTGCTTGCGGTCAGCACGCTCGGCCAGCTCGCCGACAATCCGCGCGTGAAGTCACTGCGCGACTTCATCATCGGCTGGCATTTGTCCTACCTGTCGACGGGCGACACGCGCGTCGTTCCCGAGGCCGGACCACAGGAACATTTGTCGCGGACCGGCAACAATCTCGCCAACGTGATCCAGTTCTTGTCGGAACGCCATCCGGGCCTGCTCGATCGAATCTTCTCGACGCTTCGTCGCCGCATTCCCAAGCTCGAATCGGTGCAGCCGGTCTCGCTGCCGACGGGGCATCTGTTGCTGACGGTCAAGGATGCGCCTTTCGAAGAGGGCGTGCAGGCTCGTTACGTCTCTGACGGGACGTTGAAGATGCTCGCCTATCTGATACAGCTGAACGATCCCGCCCCGCCGCCGTTTCTCGGCATCGAAGAACCCGAGAACTTCCTGCATCCAAGGCTGCTGCGTGAACTGGCCGAGGAATGCGAGACCGCCGCCCGTCGGATGCAGATGGTGGTTACGACCCATTCGCCCTTCTTCATCGACGCTCTCGCGCCCGAACAGGTCTGGGCGCTGCGTCGTAACGATCGCGGCTATACGGAGGCGCTTCGCGCATCGAAGATGGTGGGGGTGGCTGAGCAGATCGCCGCGGGCGCGACGTTGGGAACCTTGTGGATCGAGGGCTTCTTCGAGGCCGGCAATCCCTGATCGATGATGCGCACCGTCCACATCCACGTCGAGGAACCCTCGATGGAGGCGTTCCTGGCCGTTCTTCTACCACGCATCCTCGATCCGGCGGTGCCGTGGAAGATCATCGATTACGGTTCAAAGCATCAACTTCTGCAAAGGCTTCCCCGGCGACTGCTTGGCTATTCGAACTACGCCGCCGCCTCTCGCCCGAAGGCGTTGGTGCTCGTCGACCGGGACGAGGACGATTGCCTCGATCTCAAGCGACGGCTGGAGGAGGCCTGCCGAGCGGCCGGGCTCGCCACCAGAAGCCGACCCGACGGAGCGGGTCTGTTCGATGTCGTGACCCGGATCGTGATCGAGGAGCTGGAAGCCTGGTATTTCGGTGACGGCGAAGCGGTTCAGGCACTCTGGCCGGGTACGCGCCGCTCGCTGGAGAAGGCCGCTTTCCGCGACCCGGACGCGATACGCGGCGGTACGCACGAAGCCTTTCTGCGGGTCTTGCAGTCGGTGGGCTATCTCAAAGGCGCAAGTCGCCTTCCCAAGATCGAGACGGCCCGCCTGCTCAGCGAACGCTTGAACGTCGAGCGTAACCGCTCATCTTCATTCCAACACTTCCGCGCCGGGCTCCTCGCCCTCGTCGCCAACGGGTAAGGCACACGAATGGCTGAATACGACTACGACGTCCTCGTCATCGGCGCAGGCCCCGGCGGCTACGTCGCCGCGATCCGCGCGGCGCAGCTGGGGCTGCGCACCGCCTGCGCGGAGGCGCGCGAGACGCTGGGGGGCACCTGCCTCAATGTCGGCTGCATCCCGTCCAAGGCGCTGCTGCACGCGTCCGAGCTGTATCAGGAGGCCGCGTCGGGCCACCTGACCAAGTTCGGCGTCGAGTTCGCAGGGGTCACGCTGAACCCCGCTCAGATGCATGCGGAAAAGGCCAAGGCGGTCCGCGACCTCACCGACGGGATGCAGTTCCTGTTCAAGGGGACCAA
>CAXTFF010000173.1:0-2660 GCA_964243325.1 uncultured Sphingomonas sp. | reverse complement strand
GAACAAGGTCGCCTGGCTCAAGGGTCGCGCGGCATTCCAGGACGGGCACACCGTGCGGGTCGGCGAGCAGACCGTCACGGCCAAGGACATCGTCATCGCCACCGGCTCGTCGGTGACGCCGCTCAAGGGACTCGAGGTCGATCAGCGCGTGGTCGTCGACTCCACCGGCGCGCTCGCGCTGCCCAAGGTACCCGGGCACCTGGTCGTGATCGGCGGCGGCGTGATCGGGATGGAGCTGGGGTCGGTCTGGCGGCGTCTGGGCGCCAAGGTCACCGTGGTCGAGTATCTCGACCAGATCCTGCCCGGCTTCGACGAGGAGGTCCGGCGCGAGTCGGCCAAGATTTTCAAGAAACAGGGTTTCGAGCTGCGCACCGCGACCAAGGTGACGGGCGTCACCGTCGAGGGCGACCGCGCCGCCGTGCGGATCGAACCGGCGGCGGGCGGCGAGGGCGAGACGCTTCAGGCCGACGCCGTGCTGGTCGCGGTCGGCCGCCGCCCCAACATCGACGGCCTGAACCTGGGGGCCGCGGGCGTGCGGCTCAACGACCGCGGCCAGGTCGGGATCGACCACGACTTCCGCACCAACGTGCCCGGCATCTGGGCGATCGGCGACGTCGCCCCCGGCCTGATGCTCGCGCACAAGGCGGAGGACGAGGGCGTCGCGGTGGCCGACAACATCGCCGGGCATACCGGCATCGTCAATCACGACATCATCCCGTCGGTCGTCTACACCAACCCCGAGATCGCCGGCGTCGGCTTGTCCGAAGAGGTCGCCGCCAAGCGGACCGAGATCAGGGTCGGCAAGTTCCCCTTCGCCGCCAACAGCCGCGCCAAGACCAACCGCGACACCGACGGCTTCGTCAAGATCATCGCCGACGCCAAGTCGGACCGGGTGCTGGGCGTCTGGATCGTCTCGTCGCTGGCGGGCACCATGATCGCGCAGGCGGCGCAGGCGATGGAGTTCGGCGCGACGTCGGAGGACATCGCCCTGACCTGCCACGCGCACCCGACGCATTCGGAAGCGATCAAGGAAGCGGCGATGGCCGTCACGGGCAAGCCCATCCACATCTAGCGGGGCTGGATCTGGAGCTCGCCCGTGACGGCCCGGCCGGCGTGGCCGAGGCCGCGACCGACGGCATGGGTTTGGCCCATGCCCGCCCCGCCTGGGTGAGCCCGCGAGGTTGCACCCTCCGCCGGTCCGCGTAAGGTCGGACCGGACGGTCGTCGGAAGGGAGCGGGGTGCTGGAATCGGTCGCAAGTCATCGCCGCGAAGCCAGGTCGGCCCCGCGTCCCGCCGCGATCGACGCGATCGCGCGTCAAGGCTCCACGATCGCCTACGCCGCGCCCGACGCCGCGATCGCGGCGTTCGTCACCGGCTACCAGATCTACGTCGCGGGCGAGGCGACGATCGAATGGCTGCTGCCCGGGGTCGCCAACATCCGCGTCGCGATCGGCGCGGGGCCGATGGAGGTCACGCTCGGCAAGCGGCGGTTCGACCCGCTGCCGGTCGTGTCGCTGACCGGGCCGACGACGCGCGCGCCGCGCGCGGCGGTGAGCGGCGGCGTGGTGGTCGCGATCGGCATTTCGCCGGCGGGTTGGGGGCGGCTGTTCAGCCGTTCCGCCTTCGACCTGCGCGACCGCATCGTGGCGCTCGCCGACATCATCGGGCCCGAGCCCGCCGCCGCGCTTCTCCGCGACCTGTCCGCCGTCGACGAGCGGGACGAGGGCGCGGTCAAGCGGGTCCTCGATCGCTGGCTCGCGCCGCGGCTGGCCCGGTCGGGTCCCGACGAGCCCGCCGTGGCCGCGCTCGCGGGCGTGCTCGCCGATCCGGCGGTGGTCGCGGTGGCCGACGCGGTCGCGCGTAGCGGCCTTGCGCCCGCGCTGCTTCGGCGCGTGTCGATGCGCGCCTTCGGGATGCTGCCCAAGCTGCTGCTCCGGCGAGCGCGCTTCCTCCGCTCGTTCCTGGGCTTCTTCCAGGGCGGCGGCGCGGACGGCTATGCGGGTATCGAGGAAAGCTATCATGACGCGTCGCACTTCCTGCGCGACGCCGACCGCTTCCTGGACACGACGCCGCGCCGTTTCCTGGCGCGTTCGACCGCGCTTCTCGACGCCAGCATCCGCGCCCGCGCCGCCGCGCTCGGCGCGGCGACCTGCGCGCTGCACCGGCCGGAGGGCGGGATCGCCGTCCCGACCGCTCCTCCGCCCGGCTGACGGCGGAACGCGAACCGCGGTCGGCGAGCCCGCGCGCGGCGGCGGCGGCGATCCCCCGCCCATCCAACGCCGCCCGCGCATCCGCCGGAACCACGGGGGCGGGCGGCGTGGCGCATCCGCCCAGCGCGAGCAGCAGGGGGTACATGGATCGTCGGGGCACGACCGCCATGTTGCCCGCCCGCGATATCCGGGGCAACGCGCGTGCCATGCGATTCCGCCGCCAACTCGCCCGCCTCCATGTCTGGCTCGCCTGGATCGTCGGCGTCCCCCTCCTTTTCTGGACGGCGAGCGGCCTGTGGATGGTCGCGCGCCCGATCGACGAGGTGCGCGGCGCCGCCCTGCGCGCGCCGACGCCCGCGCTGTCGCCGTCCGGCCCGCTCGTCGCGCCCACCGGGCGCGCGCTCAAGTCGCTGGCGCTTGAGCCGCAGGCCGGGCGCGCGGTCTCGATC
>CAXTFF010000172.1:0-5021 GCA_964243325.1 uncultured Sphingomonas sp. | reverse complement strand
GCGGGTGCGCCGACCGGATCGGAGATCGCGGGCCATTCGGTCCAGGTCGATTCGACCGGCACGGTGAACACCGTGTATTTCGACCAGGGCGGCAGCGCCCGCATCGTCGGATCGGCCGGCCAGGAAGTCGCGGGCAACTGGTCCGTGCAGAACGGCACCATGTGCCTGGCCTCCAGCACCGCGCGCGAGTGCTGGCCCTATCAGGCGGCGTTCCAGGCCGGCCAGCCGGTCACCCTGGTCAGCGATTGCGGCGCGTCCTCGGTGTGGACGCCCGTGTCGACCAACCAGCCGCCCGTCCAGCCGCAGCGCGCCGGCGAGCGCGGCTGATACCGCCCGCTCGGCTCGTATTTGAACAAAGGGGAATTTCGATGATGTCTTCCAGACTACTGCGCGGGGCCACGGCCGTCGTCGCGACGATGACGATGGCGTTCGGCTCGACCGCCGCGAGTGCCGCCACCTGCCAGGCCGGCACCGCCGGCTGCCTCCTGCCGCTCGCTGCGCCCCCGCCGGTCGCCGCGCCCGTCGAGGCTGCTCCGGTCGCGGCCGAGGCGGCCACCGGCGGCGGCATCGGCGCGCTGGCGATCATCGCGGGCCTCGCGGTCGCGGGCCTGATCGCCTATCTGATCATCGACGGGAACGACGACGACGATCCCGACAGCCCGTGACCGCGGCGCGACGGCGTACCGACACGGCGCGGCGACTTTGGTCGCCGCGCCGTTTTCGTGTCAGGCGTCATCCCCCATCCGCAGCGCGGCGATGAACGCCTCCTGCGGGATCTGCACCGACCCGTACTCGCGCATCCGCTTCTTGCCTTCCTTCTGCTTGTCCAGCAGCTTCTTCTTTCGTGAGATGTCCCCGCCGTAACACTTTGCGGTGACGTCCTTTCGCATCGCGGCGATCGTCTCGCGCGCGATCACCTTGCCGCCGATCGCCGCCTGTATGGGGATCTTGAACAGGTGCCGCGGGATCAGGTCCTTCAACCGCTCGCACATGCCGCGCCCCCGCACCTCGGCGGTCGCCCGGTGGACGATCATCGACAGCGCGTCGACCGGCTCCGCGTTGACCAGGATGCCCATCTTGACCAGGTCGCCCTCCCGGTAGCCGATCTGGTGATAGTCGAACGAGGCGTATCCCCGGCTGATGGACTTTAATCTGTCATAAAAGTCGAACACGACCTCGTTCAGCGGCAGCTCGTACGTCGCCTGCGCGCGCCCCGCCACATAGGTCAGGTTCTTCTGGATCCCCCGCCTGTCCTGGCACAATTTCAGGATGGACCCGAGATACTCGTCGGGGACGTAGATCGTCGCCTCGATCCACGGCTCGGCGATGGTCGCGATCTTGTTGGGGTCGGGCATGTCGGCCGGGTTGTGGAGCTCCAGGTGCCCCTCCCCGTGCGTCAGCTCGATCTCGTACACCACGCTCGGCGCGGTGGTGATCAGGTCCAGGTCGTATTCGCGCGTCAGCCGCTCCTGGATGATCTCCAGATGCAGCAGCCCGAGGAACCCGCACCGGAACCCAAACCCCAGCGCCGCCGACGACTCGGTCTCGAACGAGAAGGAGGCGTCGTTCAGCCGCAGCCTGGAGATGCTCTCGCGCAGCTTGTCGAAGTCGTTGGCGTCTACGGGGAACAGCCCGCAGAACACCACGGGCTGCACCTCCTTGAACCCCGGCAGCGCCTGCGCCGCGGGCTTCCTGGCGTCCGTCAGCGTGTCGCCCACCCGCGCCTGCGCCACGTCCTTGATCTGCGCCGTGATGAAGCCGATCTCGCCCGGCCCCAGGTCGGCCAGCTGTTCGATCTTGGGCCGGAAGCACCCGACCCGGTCGACCAGGTGCTTGGTCCCGGCCTGCATGAACTGGATTTCCTGGCCCTTCCTCAGCGACCCGTCGATCACGCGCACCAAGATGACGACGCCCAGATACGGGTCGTACCAGCTGTCGACCAGCATCGCCTTGAGCGGCGCGGCGACGTCGCCCTTGGGCGGCGGGATGCGGCGCACGATCGCGTCCAGGATCTCGGTGATGCCGATCCCCGCCTTGGCCGACGCCAACACCGCCTCCGACGCGTCGAGGCCGATCACCTCCTCGATCTCCTTGCGGACCTTCTCGGGCTCGGCGGCGGGCAGGTCGATCTTGTTGATCACCGGCACGATCTCGTGGTCGTGCTCGATCGACTGGTACACGTTGGCCAGCGTCTGCGCCTCCACCCCCTGCGCCGCGTCGACGACCAGCAGCGCGCCCTCGCATGCCGCCAGGCTGCGCGACACCTCGTAGGCGAAGTCGACGTGCCCCGGCGTGTCCATCAGGTTCAGGACATAGCCCTTATAATCGAGTCGGACGGTCTGCGCCTTGATCGTGATCCCGCGTTCGCGCTCGATGTCCATGTTGTCGAGCACCTGCGCCGACATCTCCCGCGCGGTCAGCCCGCCGGTCTCCTGGATCAGCCGGTCGGCGAGCGTCGATTTGCCGTGGTCGATATGCGCGATGATGGAGAAGTTGCGGATGCGGTCGAGGGGTGTTGCCATGGTCTCGCGCATCTAGTCCAGGGAGGGCCCCGGTGCTAGTCGGGCGCACCCGTTCACGGGGAACGCCGATGCGCCCGCAGGCCCTGCTCGCCCCCCGCGGCCGCCTCGCCCGCGGGCCGGGTGGCGATGCGAGCGATCGTCACCATATGCGAGCTACCGTCGGCACCGCTTTCGTAAGCGTCGACGGCTGAGAGACCCGCGCGCTCCCGCTTACGTCGAAAGGGGAACGTCCTTGGATTCCGACCAGCCGGCCGAGACGCCCAAGAAGCCAGAGTTCAAACGCTTCCGCAGCAAGTTCAATGCGGTCAAGCTGTCGCCCGAACAGGCGAACCGTCAGGGGCAGCTGGCGCGCAGCGCCTGGACCGCGCTCGGCAGTCGGGACGCCGTGGTCGCCTTCCTCAACACGCATGACGAGGGCTTGGGCGGTCGCCCGCTCGATCTCGCGGTCGCCAGCGACGAGGGCCTGACCGCGGTGGAGCAGGCCATGGCCGCCCGGGCGGCCGAGCGGGGGTGAGCCGACCGGCCGGCGAGCCCGCCGCCCATGCCTCCCTGAAGCGCGGCTTGGCGTTCCTGCGGATGAACGTCACGGGACATGGCGCGTCGCGGTCGCCGATGGTCGTCGGTAACACGTTGGCCGAGCTGGACCGGCTCCTCCGTATCCTGATCGTCGAGGCGGCTCGCGACCGCGGCATCGGACTGTCCGCCCGCGCGCGGAGCAACGCCGACAGGCTGACGCTGCTTTGCGGCGCTCACCTCGATGAAAGGCGGATGCGGGCGCTGCTTCGTTCGGCGACGTGCCTACGCCGCCACGCCGGTCGCGCGCATCATGCGGACCGGCGCGGAGTGCCTTTCATGACGGTCGGCTGGTCGATCTCGGCGTCGAACACGACGAGCCTGCACCGGGTGCGACTCGGCGCGAGCGTCATCCCGTCGGCCGAGCAGATCGACGACGTATGCGCATTCTACGATCGGCTGGCGCACAGGATCGTCGCGGGTCGCGGTGCCGTTCGTCCGGCGATCCCGCCGCATGGACTCGCGCTCGAAGCGGCGTAGGATCGGCGCGGACCGGAGGCAGGCCTATGCGTCACATCGCGATCATCGGCTCGGGGCCGGCGGGATACTACACGGCCGAAGCCGCGCAGAAGCTTTGGGGCGATGAGGTTCGCGTGGACGTGATCGATCGCCTGCCCGTGCCGTATGGGTTGATCCGCACCGGCGTCGCACCCGACCACCAGTCGATCAAGGGCGTCTCGCGCCGCTACGAGGCCACGGCGCTGTCGGACAATGTCCGCTTCGTCGGCAACGTCGCGGTCGGCCGCGACGTGACGATACCCGAGCTGCGCGATCGATACGACGCGGTCGTGCTGGCGACCGGCGCGCCGTCGGACCGGCCGCTCGGAGTGCCCGGCGACGACTTGCCGGGTGTCGTGGGATCGGCGGCGTTCGTGGGCTGGTACAACGGACATCCCGACCACGCCGATCTGGCACCGCCGCTGAGCGGCGCGGGCGCGGTGATCGTCGGTGCGGGCAACGTGGCGCTCGACGTCGCGCGCGTGCTGGCCAAGACCGGCGACGAGTTCGGCGGGTCCGACATCGTCGCCCATGCGCTCGACCGGCTGGTCGCGGGCGGGTTAGGAACGATCACGATCCTGGCGCGGCGCGGTCCGCACCAGATCGCGATGACGCCCAAGGAGCTGGGCGAGCTGGGCCACCTGGCCCACGCCGATCCGATCGTCGATCCGACCGACCTGCCGCCCGTCGAGGCCGACGCCGCGCTCGATCCCGGGCAGCGCAAGTCGGTCGCGCACCTGCGCGACTTCGCGGCCCGCCCTGGCGGCAAGCCGGTGCGGCTGGTGTTCGACTTCTACGCCGCGCCGCTCCGCATCGAGGGCGAGGGCCGCGCCGAACGCGTGATCGTCGAGCGCACCCGCCTGGGTCCGGACGGTGGTGTCGCGGGCACGGGCGAGACCTACGCCGTGCCGGCCGATCTGATCGTCAGCTGCATCGGCTACCGCACGCTGCCGATCGACGGCGTGCCATACGACGCGAAGCTCGGTCGGTTCGCCAACGACGAGGGGCGGATCGCGCCGGGGCTGTACGCCGTCGGTTGGGCGCGACGGGGGCCGACCGGCACGATCGGCACCAACCGGCCCGACGGCTTCCTGATCGTCGACCACATCGCGGCCGATACGACGGCCGACAGCGGCAAGCGCGGCCGCGCGGGGCTGGACGAGCTGCTCGCGGCTCGCAACGTGGAGGTGGTCACGTTCCGCGACTGGCAAAGGATCGACGGGGCGGAGGTCGCCGCAGCGCGCGAGGGATCGCCGCGGGAGAAGTTCGTGAGCGTGAAGGCGTTGCTCGGCGCGCGCGCATGACGCTTGCGCGGATCGGGCCCGCTGGTTAAGGGCCTGCGTCCAAGCACAGCGGCCGATCCGTCGGCCGCGCTCCGTCGGGGAGTAGCTCAGCCTGGTAGAGCACTGCCTTCGGGAGGCAGGGGCC
>CAXTFF010000171.1:0-5021 GCA_964243325.1 uncultured Sphingomonas sp. | reverse complement strand
TGGTGGTGGACGCCAACGACCTGCTCGCCCCGGACGGCGCGATCGCCGGCGCGGCCGCGCGGCTGGACGAGGCACTGGCCGGGTTCGACGGCGCCGCCGACCGCTTCGACCGGCTGGCCGGGACGGGGGAGGCCGATCTCGCCGCGCTCCGGATCCGCGCCGGGGCGGTGACGGGCAACGCGCGGCGCCTGAAGGAATGGACCGCCTGGCGGCGCGTGCGCGACGAGGCGGTGGCCCTGGGTCTCCAGCCCCTGGCCGAGGCGCTTGAGGAGGGCCGGATCGCCCCCGCCGAGACGGCCCGGACTTTCGAGACCGCCTATGCCCACTGGTTCGGCTGGACCCGCATGGACGGGGAGCCGCTGCTCCGCCGCTTCGCGTCCAGCGACCAGGCCGACCGCATCCGCCGCTTCCGCGAGGTGGACGACCGGCTAGGCGCGCTCACCAGCCGCTACATCCGCGCCAGGATATGCGGGCTGATCCCCGACAAGGCGCAGGTCGCCCCGGCCCAAGGCTATGCCGTGCTGAAGCGCCAGTTGCAGCTCCAGCGGCCGAGCAAGACGGTGCGCAAGCTCGCCGCCGAGATGGGCGACGCCTTCACCCGGCTCGCGCCCTGCATGCTGATGAGCCCGCTCTCGGTCGCGCAGTACCTGCCCGCGACCCAAGCGCTGTTCGACCTGGTCATCTTCGACGAAGCGTCGCAGATCACGCCCTGGGACGCGATCGGCGCGATGGCGCGGGGGAGGCAATGCGTGATCGCGGGCGACCCCCGCCAGATGCCGCCCTCCAACGATTTCCAGCGCGCGCCGGACGCGACGTCGGACGATGACGGCACGGAGCGCGACCTCGACTCGATCCTGGAGGAATGCCAGGCGGCCGGCATCCCGGAGGTCAGCCTCGACTGGCATTATCGCAGCCGGCACGAGAGCCTGATCGCCTTTTCCAACAACCGTTATTACGACAATCGCCTCGTCACCTTTCCCGCGCCCGAGACGCGACCCAGCGCCGTCACCTGGGCGCGCGTGCCCGGCGTCTGGGCGAGGGGCGCGGAGCGCACCAACGCGGTCGAGGCCAGGGCGATCGTCGCCGAGGCGGTCCGCCGGCTCCGCGACCCCGGCTTCGTCGACGAGCGCGGCCGCCCGCTGACGCTGGGCGTGATCACCATGAACATCGAGCAGATGCGGCTGGTCGAGAACCTGTTCGACGCCGAGCGGCGCGCCCATCCGGAGATCGAGCGCCATTTCGCCGAGGAGCTGCTGGAGCCGGTCGTCGTGCGCAACCTGGAGACCGCGCAGGGCGACGAGCGCGACGTGATCCTGCTCGGCGTCGGCTTCGGCCCGACCGAGCCGGAGGGCCGCGCCATGTCGATGAGCTTCGGCAAGCTCAACACCGACGGGGGCTGGCGGCGGCTGAACGTGGCGGTGACGCGCGCCCGGCGCGAGATGCGGGTGTTCACCTCGTTCGATCCGGGCATGATCGACCTGACGCGCACCGGCAGCGCGGCCGTGCGCGACCTGAAGCACTTCGTCGAGTTCGCGGAGCGCGGCCCCCGCGCCATCGCCGAGGCCGATCGCGGCTCGGTCGGCGGGGCGGACTCGCCTTTCGAGGAGGCGGTCGCGCTCGAGCTCCGCCGGCGCGGCTGGACCGTGGTGCCGCAGGTGGGCGTGTCGCGCTTCCGCATCGACCTGGGCGTGGTCCATCCCGACCGGCCGGGCGACTATCTGGTGGGCGTCGAGTGCGACGGCGCGACCTATCACTCGGCCGCCACCGCGCGCGACCGCGACAAGGTCCGCCAGGGCATCCTGGAGGGTCTGGGCTGGCGGCTGCTGCGCGTCTGGTCGACCGACTGGTGGACGGGCAGGGCGCGCGCCGCCGACAAGCTCGACGCCGCGATGCGGGCCTTGCTGGAGGAGGATCTCGCCGCCGTGGCGCTCGCGGCGGCCGAACCGGAACCGGCGATCGCGGACGAGCCCGTCGGAACGGTCGCCGAGCCGCTGGCCGACGAGACGGCCGTGCTGGCCGGGGGGCTGTCGAACCGTTGACGGCCGGCCTCGCCGCCGCGGCGCCCACGGTCGAACTGCCGCTCGCGGGCGGCACGCGGACCGACCTGTCCGACGGGGCGCCGCCGGCGTCCGACGGCCGGTACCGGCCGACCGACTTCGCCGACCTCCTCGCGCGGATCGATCCGACCCGCTTCCTCGACGACGATTACCGCGACGTGCTGCGCGCCCTGGTCGCGGCGGTCGTGGAGCAGGAGGGTCCGGTCGACGAGGCGCTGCTGGTGCGGCGGATCGCCCGGGCGCACGGCTTCGCGCGCGCGGGCGGGCGCATCCACGGCCAGGTCGTCCGGATCGCGCGGCATCACCATCATCGCTGCCCCGACGGCTTCATCTGGCCCCACAAGGGATCGCCAGCCGCCTGGACGGCCGCGCGCTACCCGGCGGACGAGGCCTTCGCGCGCCGGATCGAGGACATCGCCCCCGCCGAGCTGCGCGCCACCGGAAGTACCGACCCGGTCGAGATCGCCCGCCTGTTCGGCGTCCGCCGCCTGAGCGCGGTCGCGCGGGCGCGGATCGAAAAGGCGGTGGCAGGCGACGCGGGCTGAACCGGCGCGGCTCCGCCGACGATGGTGCCCGGAAGAGGACTCGAACCTCCACGACCTTGCGATCGCCAGCACCTGAAGCTGGTGCGTCTACCAATTCCGCCATCCGGGCACGGGGTAGGGAGCGGGCCTTAGGGGCGGCCGCGCGGCCTTGTCAACCGGGCCGCTGCTGGGGCAAGGCGCGCCCACAAGGCCGAAAAAGGAAGCGCAGGGCGTGATCAGGAACAAGTTGGTGACGCTGATCGGCGGCGGGGGGTTCCTGGGCCGCTACGTCGCGAACGCGTTCCTGCGCGAGGGCGCGCGCCTGCGCGTGGCGCAGCGCGACCCGCGCAAGGCGTTCTATCTCAAGCCGCTGGGCCCGCTCGGCAGCGTCCAGTTCGCCGCGGTCGATATCGGCCGCCCCGACACCGTCGCGCGCGTCGTCCAGGGAAGCGACGCGGTCGTCAACCTCGTCGGGCTGCTCGCGGGCGACTTCCAGCGGGCGCATGTCGACGGCGCGCGCGCCGTCGCGCAGGCGGCCGCGGAGGCGGGCGTCGGCGCGCTGGTCCAGGTCTCCGCGATCGGCGCGGACCCGGCCTCGCCCGCCGCCTACGGCCGCACCAAGGGGGAAGGCGAGGCCGCCGTGCTCGCCGCCTACCCCCGAGCGACGATCCTGCGCCCGTCGGTCGTGTTCGGGCGCGAGGACCAGTTCCTCAACCGTTTCGCCGGGCTGATTGCCAAACTGCCCGTCGTGCCGATCGTCAGCCCCGCCACGCGCTTCCAGCCGGTGTTCGTGGGCGACGTCGCCGACGCGGTCGCCGCCGCCGTGAGCGATCCGGGCACGCATGGCGGCCGCACCTACGAGCTGGGCGGCCCCGACATCCTGTCGATGGCCGACTTGAACCGCTTCATCGCGCGCGAGACTGGGCGCATGCCGCATTTCGTCGAGCTGCCCGACAGCGTCGGCGCGATGATCGCCAAGGCGGGGTTCCTGCCGGGCGCGCCGATCACCTGGGACCAATGGCTCATGCTCCGGCGCGACAACGTGGTCGGCCCCGACGCGCTCGGGCTGGACGCGTTCGGGATCACGCCCACGCCGATGGCGGCGGTCGCGCCGGAATACCTGGTGCGGTACCGCCGCGCGGGCCGTTTCGGTCGTCGCGCCGCGCTCCGGGTCCGCACGCCCGAAGCCTGATCCTCCCGCGCTCCGAGGAGCTTTCCGCTTGTCCGACCTGATCGTCGCCATCCTGCTCGGCATCGTCGAGGGGATCACCGAATTCCTGCCCGTCTCGTCCACGGGCCACCTGGTGCTCGCCACCGAGCTGATGGGCTACGACGCCGCGCGCTGGGCGGTGTTCAACATCGCCATCCAGCCCGGCGCGATCCTGGCGATCGTCTGGCTCTACCGCCGTACCTTTTGGGCGGTGGGCGTCGGCCTCATGCGCTGGGACCCGGGCTCGGTCGCGTTCGTGCGCAACCTGCTCATCGCCTTCGTGCCCGCGGTGGTGCTCGGCCTCGCCTTCAACGACCAGATCGAGGCGTTGCTCGAGAACGCCGTCGTGATCGCCTGGGCGCTGATCGTGGGCGGCGTCGCGATCCTGGTCGTCGAGCGGCTCGCCAGGACCGACAACGTGCTCGGCATCGCGGGCGTGTCGACCGCGCAGTCGGTCAAGATCGGGCTCGTCCAGTGCCTGGCGATGGTGCCGGGCGTCAGCCGGTCGGGTGCCACCATCATGGGCGCGATGGCGTTGGGCGTCGACCGGCGGACGGCGGCCGACTTCTCGTTCTTCCTCGCGCTTCCGACGCTGTCGGGCGCGACCGCGCTGCAGCTGTTCAAGCACCGCGACGAAATCACGGCGGGCAGCCTGCAGCTGATCGGGGTCGGCTTCGTCACCTCGTTCGTCGTCGCCTTGGTGGTGGTCAAGGCGTTCATGGCGGTGGTCACCCGCCACGGCTTCGCGCCGTTCGCCTGGTATCGGATCATCGCGGGCGCGGCGGCGCTGTTATGGCTTGGCACCCGATAACGGCCGGATCGGCACGATAAGACGCGGCGCTGCTGGAGCGGGCGGAGGAGATCGCATCCACTCGTAAATAATTAGGACAATACTACTGTCCCAGTGGCTGTTTGGATCGTGACATCCTGCCCGGCTCGCAATATGCGCGCCGTCGAAAGGTGTCGCCGATGGCCGAAACCATGCTCCAGTTCGTCGAACGCGATCAGGCCTATCCGGCTAAGCGGGCTGCGGGCGACCGCGCCGACGACTTCCGCGAGATCGCCGACCGCTATGCGACCGGCAGCGCGGAAGACCAGGCCGGCCGCTGTTCGCAATGCGGGGTGCCCTATTGCACCGTCCATTGCCCCCTGCACCAGAACATCCCCGACTGGCTGCGCCTGACGGCCGAGGGGCGGCTGCGCGAGGCGTATGAGCTGTCCAACGCGACC
>CAXTFF010000170.1:0-5051 GCA_964243325.1 uncultured Sphingomonas sp. | reverse complement strand
AACAGCCGCTATGTCGACCGGGTGGACGACCTGGTGATCGCCGCGGTCGTCGGCTGCGCGCCGCTCCGCGGGCTGCCGCCCGAATTGTACGACGTGCCGGGCGGCTGGGGCAATTTCACGCTACGCTACAAGCTTCCCGGTTGAGGATATCCATGATCGTCGCTTCCCTATTCGCCCTGCTCGCCGGGGCCGCGCTCGCCCCGGCTCCCCAAGACGCGCCGCCCGTCGATATGACGCAGGCCGCGCCCGCCGCCCCGCAAACGGAAGAACTCGTGGTGGACGTCGAAGGCGGTGTGCAACCCGGCGAGCAGCTCTCGATCGCCGTGCCCGTCATGCCCGCCGTCGCCGTGCAGCAGACCGCCGCCGGTCCGACCGACGCGCTGGGGCGGCAGCTGGCCGACATCGTCGCGGGCGATCTGCGCAATTCGGGGCTGTTCACCCCGCTTGCTGCGGGCCAGCTACGCACGCCGAGCTATCCGGAGGTGACCGCGCCGACCTACGACCATTGGGGGACGACCGGCGCGCAGGCGTTGGTCCAGGGATACGTCCGCGCGAACGGCGACGGGACGCTGACGGTCGGCTGCTACCTGTACGACGTGTCGTCGCGCGCCGAGCTGGCGCGGCAGGGGTTCGTGGTGCCGCCGTCGGACTGGCGGCGCGCGGGGCATAAATGCGCGGACACGGTCTATGCCCGGCTGACGGGCGAGGGGCCGTATTTCGACAGCCGCGTCGTCTATGTCTCGGAGACCGGACCCAAGGGCCGACGGATCAAGCGGTTGGCGATCATGGACCAGGACGGGGCCAACCACCGCTTCCTGACCAACGGCCAGTCTATCGTGCTGACCCCGCGCTTCGCGCCCAACCAGCAGTCGATCGTCTATATGAGCTACATCGGCGACCGGCCGTCCATCTACGTCTACGACATCGGGTCGGGGCGGCAGCGGCTGGTGGCGTCCAACGTCTCGCTGTCCTTCGCCCCGCGCTTTTCGCCGGACGGCCGCAACATCCTGTTCTCGATGGCGCAGGCGGGGAACACCGACATCTACCGGGTGCCGTCGGGCGGGGGGACGCCGCAGCGGCTGACCAACTCGCCGGGCATCGACACGGGCGGGAGCTATTCGCCCGACGGCTCGCGCATCGTGTTCGAGAGCGACCGGTCGGGCGGGCAGCAGCTCTATGTCATGCGCGCCGACGGGTCGGACCAGCAGCGGATCAGCTTTGGCGGCGGGCGCTACGCCACGCCGGTCTGGAGCCCGCGCGGCGACCTGATCGCCTACACCCGCATCTCGGGCGGGTTCCGGATCGGCACCATGACGCCGTCGGGGTCGGGGGAGAAGCTGTTGACCGACGACTGGCACGACGAGGGGCCGAGCTGGTCGCCCAACGGGCGCGCCATCACGTTCCACCGTTCGGGTCGGGGAGCCGAAGGCAAGGCGGACCTGTGGACCGTCGATTTGACGGGGGTCAACGAGCGGCGCATCCCGACCCCGCTCGACGGATCGGACCCGGCCTGGGGGCCGCTTCGGCCGTAGGACCACGCGGGGGCGCGTTATAAACGGGGCCAGTTCACGGAGAAGCATACATGACCAAGACCCTCACCCTACTCGCCGCCACCGCGCTGCTGACGCTGGGCGCCTGTTCCAAGAAGCGGCCTGAAGTGCTGCCGCCCGCCCCCGTCGGGTCGGGCGCGGACACGGGCGCGACCGATCCGAACGGCGCGGCCGGATCGGGCGGGGCGATCGTGCCGGGGTCGGACGCCGACTTCCAGCGGTCGGTGGGGTCGAACACGGTGCTGTTCGCGCTCGACCAATACGACATCGACGCGACCGCGCGCGGTATCCTGGACGCGCAGGTCGATTGGCTGCAGCGCTTCCCGAACGCGCGCGTCACGATCGAGGGCCATGCGGACGAGCGGGGCACGCGCGAATACAACCTGGCGCTCGGCGACCGGCGCGCGAACGCCGCCAAGAACTACCTGGCGGCGCGGGGCGTGCCGACGGAGCGGATGACGACGATCAGCTACGGCAAGGAGCGGCCGATCGAGGTCGGGTCGGACGACCAGAGCTATGCGCGCAACCGGCGGGCGGTGACTGTCGTGCGCTAGGGCGCACGCGCCGAGCGAAGCTCGAAGCGAGACGCCCCAGCGCGGCCGGCGTAGCGCAGCGTACGACCGACGACGCGGCTTTGCCGCGGCTATCAACCGGGAGAGCGCCGCGGCAAAGCCGCGTCGTCGGTCGGGACTAACGTCCCGCCGGCCGGGCTTGGCCGAGTCTTGCGGCGGGGCGCCTCAAGCCGACCTGCGCCGAACGCCTCGTCCAGCAGCCTCGCCAGGCGCAGGCCCGCCCGCGTCACCTGGAGCCGCTGCGGTTCGATCGCGGCCTGGATCGCCGCCTCGTCGAGCTGGACGCGCGCGGTCGGCTTGGGGCCGCAGGGGTCGCCGAGCGCCAGGCGGTAGGCCGTGTCGCGGCTGACGGCCCAGGCCTCGCGGCTCCAGTCCTCGGTGGTGCCGGCCGCCAGCGACGCGCGCTCGGCGGGCGGGTAGGCGCGGACCAGCGCGGGCGGGGTGGTGACCGCGCGGTCGGCCAGGGGCGTGTCCCAGATGCCGTGGAGGTTGAGCCAATCCGGAGCGTAGACGCCGTACGCGGCCTTGACGTCGTTGCCGCCGCGATCGCCCCGGTCGCCCGCGTGGAGCGGCATGTGGAGATCGCCGACGAAGTGGATCAGGTATGCGAGCGCGGCCACCTTCTCGCGCCGGGGGACGGTGCGGTCCTGGATGAGCTTCACCTGGCGGTCGATCTGCGCCGACACGCAGTTGCCGTCGCGGCAGGCGGATTTGAGGTCGAACGGGCGGCAGACGTCGACATTCTGGTAATGCCAGGGGTTGGTGTAGCTGAACCGGGCGGAGAGGTTCCGGATGCAGTCGGGCCAGACGCTCGCCTTGGCCGGGGTGGCGGCGGCGCAGGTCGGCGTTTCCAGCAGCGGCGCGCGGGCGAGCAGCGCGCGGACCTCGCGCGCCGTGCGCGGATCGGCGTTGCGGAGCGCGATGGCGGCGATCGTCTCGTGGCCGAGCACGCCGTAGGCGGCGGCCGGGCGCGGAAGGACGAGCAGCAAAGCGGCGAGCAGGGCGGGGAGGAACCTCATGGCCGCGCCCGTAGCCGCTGGCTCAATCGCGGTATAGCGCGACCTCGGCGTCTCCGCCGGACGAGGTGCGGGCGCGGTGCATGCCCGGCGTGGTGAACGTCCATGCGCCGTCGCCGTCGGGGGCGACGACGATCGCGCCGCCGGCACCGCCGAGATCGGCCACTTCCGCCAGCACCGCGGCCGCCGCCGTGGCCGCGTCCTCGCCCGCCAGCCGCATCCGCGCGGCGATCGCGCCGGCCGCGTTCGCGCGGAGGAACTGCTCGCCCGATCCGGTGCAGGACACCGCGCCCGCGCGGTCGTCGGCCCAGGTGCCCGCGCCGATGACGGGGGTGTCGCCGATGCGGTCCCAGCGCTTGCCCGTCACGCCGCCCGTCGAGGTGGCGGCGGCGAGGCGGCCGCGTCGGTCGCGGGCGACCGCGCCGACGGTGCCGTACTTCATCCCGGCGTCGTACTCGTCCGGGCCGCGGGCGAGGAGCTCGGCGAGGTTGGCGCGGCGTTCGGGGGTGACGAACCAATCGGGCTCGGCCTGCTCGAGACCTTGGGCGAGCGCGAACGCGTCCGCGCCGGGGGCGGCGAGGAAGACGTGGGGGCCGCGCTCCATCACCGCGCGCGCGAGGGAGGCGGGGTGGCGGGTGCGCGACACGCCGCACACCGCGCCCGCTCGGCGGCCGGTGCCCTCCATGATCGCCGCGTCGAGCGCGACGCGGCCGTCATGCGTCAGCGCCGCGCCGCGCCCCGCGTTGAAATGCGGGTCGTCCTCCAGCGCGCGCACCGACGCCTCCACCGCGTCGAGCGCCGCGCCGCCGGAGCGCAGCACCGCCGCGCCCGCCTCCAGCGCGGCGCTGAGCGCGGCGCGGGTGGACGCCTCGCGCTCGGGCGTCGTCGCGGCGCGCTCGATCACGCCCGCGCCGCCGTGGATGAGCAGCGTCCATCGGTCGTCGGTCATGCGGTCGCCTGCTCGGGTAAGGGGGTGCGGAGCGGGCCGCGCTAGGGTATATGGCGGCCCCATGTCCATTCGTCCGTGGCGCGACATCGTCCGCCGTCCGAGCCGCCAGATCATGGTCGGCAACGTCCCCGTCGGCGGCGACGCGCCCGTCACCGTGCAGACCATGACCAACACGCCGACCAGCGACCCGGTCGCGACGCTGAACCAGATCCGGCGCTGCGAGGAGGCGGGCGCGGACATCATCCGCGTGTCATGCCCCGATGTCGAGTCGACCGCCGCGCTCGGGCGGATCGTGCGCGCGGCGAAGGTCCCGATCGTCGCCGACATCCATTTCCACTACAAGCGCGCGCTGGAGGCGGCGGACGCGGGGGCGGCGTGCCTGCGCATCAACCCGGGCAACATCGGCTCGTCGGAGCGCGTCGCGGAGGTGGTGCGCGCGGCCAAGGCGAACGGCTGCGCGATCCGCATCGGGGTGAACGGCGGCTCGCTGGAGCGGCACCTGCTGGAGAAATACGGCGAGCCGTGCCCCGAGGCGCTGGTCGAGTCGGCGCTCGACCATATCCGGCTGCTCCAGGACCACGACTTCCACGAGTTCAAGGTGGCGGTGAAGGCGTCGGACCTGTTCCTGGCGGTGGCGGCGTACCAGCAACTCGCCGACGTGGTCGACTGCCCGCTGCATCTGGGGATCACGGAGGCGGGCGGGTTCGTGGGCGGCACCGTCAAGTCGGCGATCGGCATGGGGACGCTGTTGTGGGCGGGGATCGGCGACACGATCCGCGTGTCCCTGTCCGCCGAGCCCGAGGAGGAGGTGCGCGTCGGGTTCGAGATGCTGAAGGCCTTAGGGATCCGCAACCGGGGCGTGCGCGTGGTGTCGTGCCCATCCTGCGCGCGCCAGGGCTTCGACGTGATCCGCACCGTGCAGACGCTGGAGGAGCGGCTGCAGCATATCCGCACGCCCTTGTCG
>CAXTFF010000169.1:0-5078 GCA_964243325.1 uncultured Sphingomonas sp. | reverse complement strand
GCCTCGGGCGCTTCGTCGAGCGCTTCGATCTCGGAGGGCTCGTCCTCCATGTCGCCGACCGCCGCCTCGGCCTCGCCCGCCTTGGGCTCGTCCCGCTCGTCCGGCCCGCGGCCGCGCCGGCCGCGCCGCCTGCGCCGCTTGCCGCGGCCCTCCCCGCCTTCCTCGCGCTCGCGGCGCGGCGGACGCGGGGCGCGCTCCTCGCCGCGCGCCTCGATCACCTCGGGCTCGGCCTCGGGCTCGATCTCCTCCTCGACCTCGTCGAGGAGGTCGTCGTCGAGTTCCTGGATCGGGGCCTCGAAGCGCGGGGCGTGCGACGGCGGCGGGCCGGACGCCTCCACCGACATGCGCGCGCCCTCCTCCTCGCGGTCGGGGAAGATCTCGACGGAGACGCCGTAGCGGTCCTCGATCTCCGCGATGTCGGCGCGCTTCCTGTTCAGCACGTAGATCGCGGCCTCCTGGCTCGCGCGCAGCGTCAGGAGCGAGCCGCGCCCGCGCGCCGCCTCGTCCTCGATCAGGCGCAGCGCGGACAGCCCGGCGGACGAGGCGGTGCGGACGAGCCCGGTGCCCTCGCAATGCGGGCAGCCGCGCGTCGACGCCTCCAGCACGCCCGTGCGCAGCCGCTGGCGGCTCATCTCCAGGAGCCCGAAGGACGAGATGCGCCCGACCTGGATGCGCGCCCGGTCGTTCTTGAGCGCGTCCTTCATCGCCTTTTCGACTTTGCGGACATTCGATCCGTTGTCCATGTCGATGAAGTCGATGACGACCAGCCCGGCCATGTCGCGCAGGCGCAGCTGGCGCGCGATCTCGGCGGCGGCCTCCAGGTTGGTGGCGGTCGCGGTCTGCTCGATATTGTGCTCGCGCGTCGAGCGGCCGGAGTTGATGTCGATCGACACCAGCGCCTCGGTCGGGTTGATGACCAGGTAGCCGCCCGATTTCAGCTGCACCACCGGATGGTACATCGCCGCCAGCTGGTCCTCGACGTGCGCGCGCTGGAACAGCGGGATCGGGTCCGAATAATGGCTGATGCGCTTGGCGTGGCTGGGCATCAGCATCTTCATGAACTCGCGCGCCTGGGCGTAGCCTTCCGCGCCCTCGACCACGATCTCCTCGATGTCGCGGTTGTAGATGTCGCGGATCGCGCGCTTGATCAAGTCCGAATCGCCGTAGACGAGCGCGGGCGCGGCCGACTCCAGCGTCTTCTCGCGGATGCCGTCCCACAGCCGCGCCAGATAGTCGAAGTCGCGCTTGATCTCGACCTGCGTGCGCTGGAGCCCGGCGGTGCGGACGATGCAGCCCATCGACGGCGGCAGTTGCAGTTCGGCCATGATCGACTTCAGCCGCTTGCGGTCGGCCGAGTTCGAGATCTTGCGGCTGATCCCGCCGCCGTGCGACGTGTTGGGCATCAGCACGCAGTACCGGCCCGCCAGCGACAGGTAGGTGGTCAGCGCCGCGCCCTTGTTGCCGCGCTCCTCCTTGACGATCTGGACGAGCAGCACCTGGCGGCGGCGGATGACGTCCTGGATCTTGTAGCGCTGGCGGAGACTCGAGCGGCGCTCGCGCAGCGCCTCGACCTTGGGATCGCTCGCCGACTTGCCGCGCCGCTTGCGGCGGCCGCCCTCCGCCCGCTCCTCGTCGTCGGCGTCCTCGCCGGACGCGTCCTCCGCGTCGTCGTCGAAATCGTCCCCCGACTCGTCGTCGCCCGCCGCCTCGACCGTCTCGGCGTCCTCCTCGTCGTCGCCCTCCTCGTCGAGGTCGGCCATCAGCTCGGCCTCCTCGGCGGCGTGCTCGGCCTCCTCGCGGAGCAGCGCCTCGCGGTCCTCCTTGGGGATCTGGTAATAGTCGGGATGGATCTCGGAAAAGGCGAGGAAACCGTGCCGGTTGCCGCCGTAATCGACGAACGCCGCCTGCAGCGACGGTTCGACGCGCGTCACCTTGGCGAGGTAGATGTTGCCTTTAAGCTGCTTGCGCTCGGCGGATTCGAAGTCGAACTCCTCGATCCGGTTTCCTTGGACGACGGCCACGCGGGTCTCTTCCCGGTGGCGTGCGTCGATCAGCATGCGTGTGGTCATGAAGGGGTCTCCACGCGCGCAGGCCGCTTGCCGTTCCGGGTGGAGCCGGGGGCCGCGCGCGGTGTGGGGCGGCGGGCGTCGGCCCGGCCGCCGGGTTGGGCGATGCGTTCGCCCGCGGCGCACGGCGGAGCCTGGGGCTCCGCTGCTCCCCGGCCGCGCGCCCGCCGGCCGGGGCCGGGCGGGAGTGCGGGAGGGGATGATGCGTCATGTGGGCGAAAACCTGAATGGCGGGGCGTGCGAGCACGCCCGCGCCGTCGACGACCGGCGGAGGTTGTCGCGGGCGGCTGCCCGCGCGAAACGCACTGATCGACGGGCGTTGCTAGCACCGCGCCGGGGACGCCGCAACCGGTAGGACCCCCATGGCTTCCTGGGCCGGTCCGGCGGCGGGAACATGCCTGACGCGGCGTTAACCGCGCGCGGCAACCATGCGGTGGTTCCAAGCGCCTAGACGGGGCGGCCGATCGGGAGGATCGGGCGGGGACACGTCCTATGCGATTTCGATGGACCGGCGCGGCGCGCGCGCTTCATGATCGGGTCGTGCCGATGTCGCTCGCATTGCTGGCGTGGCTGTCGCCCGTCCCCGCCCTCGCCCAGGCCGACCTCGCGGCGGACGGTGCGACCGTGTCCGGCGTCGCGGTGGAGGACGGCCGCCTCGTCCTCCGCTTCGACGAGGACGCCCCGCGCGTCGCCTCCTTCTTGCCCGGTCTCCGCGCCCGCGCCCCCCGGTACAAGGTCGTGCAGGCGGTGCCCGCGCCGCGCAAGGCGAAGCTCCCGCCCGTGCGCGGCGACGACGGCCGCCCGCTGGTGGTGATCGACGCGGGCCATGGCGGCGTCGATCCCGGCGCGCTCGGCCCCGAGGACCTGCGCGAGAAGGAGGTGACGCTCCGCATCGCGCGCGCGATCCGCGACGAGCTGCTGGCGGGCGGCCGCGTCCGCGTGGCGCTGACCCGCGACGACGACCGCTTCCTGGTGCTGCGCGAACGCTACGGCATCGCCCGGCGGCTGAAGGCCGACCTGTTCATCTCGGTCCATTGCGACGCGGCGGGCGCGGCGACCGCGACCGGTGCCAGCGCCTACACCCTTTCGGAGGTCGCCTCCGACAAGGAAGCCGCCCGCCTCGCCGCGCGCGAGAACAAGGCGGACGTGATCGCGGGCGTCGACCTGGGCGAGGCGCGCGGCGACGTGTCCTCCATCCTGATCGACCTGGCCCAGCGCGAGACCATGAACCGGTCGGCGGGCTTCGCGCGGCTGCTCGGCCGCGAGGCCGCGCCGTTGATGCCCGTCAAGGCGAACTTCCACCGCATGGCGTCGTTGATGGTGCTCAAAGCCCCCGACATGCCCAGCGTCCTGTTCGAGACGGGCTACATCTCCAACCCCGCCGACGCCGCGTTCCTGGCGAGCGACGACGGCCGCGAGCGGGTGGCGCGAAGCGTCCGCCGCGCGGTGGAGGTGCATTTCGCGCGGGCGTTGGCGGCGCGGTAGGGGAGGGCGTCCCCGCCGCCACTTCCCCGCCCCGCCGAACCTGCTAGACGGCGTCGCCAGCATCATGGCGTCCCAAGCACCCCCTATCGCCCGCCCGCCGCTGCGCCGTTTCCTGGACGGGGCCGCGGCCTTTCTGCGCGCCGCCCGGAGCCGCCGCTGGTTCCGCTGGCTGGCCTGCCTCGCCGCGCTCGGCCTCATCTCGCTGATCGCGCTCGTGATCGCGGTCGGGCGCGGGCTGCCCTCGGTCGACACGCTCCGCACCTACGAGCAGCCGCTGCCGACCAACGTGCGCGGCGGCGACGGCGCGCCCGTCCATTCCTACGCGCGCGAGCGCCGGGTCGAGCTGTCCTACGCCGAATATCCGCCGCTGCTCGTGAACGCCTTCCTGGCGGCCGAGGACCGGACCTTCTTCGAGCATGGCGGGGTCGACTATCCCGGCATCGTCTCCGCGCTGATCAGCAACCTGCGCAACGACGGCCGCCCGATCGGGGCGTCGACGATCACGCAGCAGGTCGCCAAGAACCTGCTCCTCACCAACGAGGTCAGCTATGTCCGGAAAGCGCGCGAGGCGATCCTGGCCTACCGGATCGAGGACGCGCTCACCAAGGAGCAGATCCTCGAATTGTACCTCAACGGCATCCCGCTCGGCCGCCGGACCTTCGGCGTGCAGGCGGCGGCGCGCGCCTATTTCGGCAAGGACGTGGGGCAGCTGGATATCCAGGAGGCCGCGTTCCTGGCGATCCTGCCCAAGGCGCCCGAGACCTACGGCCGCGCCCGCAACGCCGACCGGGCGATCGCGCGCCGCAACTTCGTGCTCGGGGAAATGGCGCGCAACGGCTTCGTCACGTCCGCGCGGGCGAACGCCGCCAAGCAGCAGCCGCTCGGCCTGATCGCGTCGCAGCAGGCGCGGCTCGACCCGGTCGGCGGGTATTTCGTCGAGGAGGTGCGCCGCCAGCTGATCGGCCGGTTCGGCGAGAACTCGGAGGACGGGCCGTTCAGCGTCTACGCGGGCGGGCTGTGGGTGCGCACCTCGCTCGATCCCAAGCTGCAAGGGTACGCGCAGGAGGCGCTGCGCGACGGCCTGCTCCGCTACGCGCGCGGGCGCGGCTGGTCGGGGCCGATCCGGAGCGTCGAGGTCACGCCCGACGATTGGCTCCAGCCGTTCGTGGGCACCAACATCGCGCTCGACCACAAGGACTGGCGCGCCGCCGTCGCGATCCGGCGCGAGGGAGGCGCCTGGGAGATCGGCTTCGCGGACGGAACGACGGGGACGCTCCCCGCCTACGCCGCCACCATGCCGCCCGTGGGGAAGGGCGGCACCGCGTTCGCCGCGATCGAGCCGGGCGACATCGTCGCCGTCGCGCCGGAGGGTCCGAACTTCTCGCTCCGCTCCGTGCCGCGCGTGTCGGGCGGCTTCGTCGTGGAGGAGCCCGCGACGGGCCGCATCCTGGCGATGCAGGGCGGGTTCGACAGCCGGCTGCAATCCTTCAACCGCGCGACGCAGGCGCTCCGCCAGCCGGGCTCGAC
>CAXTFF010000168.1:0-5108 GCA_964243325.1 uncultured Sphingomonas sp. | reverse complement strand
GTCAAGCTGGAAGGTAAGATGGGCGCGTTCGCGTAGATGCTGACATGGACGGGGCCGAGCCGCTACGGTCCCGTTCATGGCCATCGAGATCCAGAACGAAGGCGTCAGCGACGCGTTGGTGATCCTTGGCGCGGCGGGTCTCGTCATCCCCGCCTTCGCGCGTTTCCGCGTCAGTCCGGTGATCGGGTTCATCCTGGTCGGCCTATTGGTCGGACCATCCGGGCTGGGGGCGTGGGTCGGGCGTCTCCCCTGGCTCTATTACGTCACGATCACCGACCGCGGGTCGATCGAGCCGTTCGCCGAGTTCGGCATCATCCTGCTGCTGTTCACGATCGGGCTGGAGCTCAGCTTCCGGCGGCTGTGGACGATGCGCGCGCAGGTGTTCGGGACGGGCGCGGCCGAGCTGCTGGGATCGGCGGCGATCATCGGGGTGGCGCTCCACGCGATCGGGCAGGACTGGCCGGGAGCGATCGGCCTGGGGCTGGCGCTGGCGCTGTCCTCGACGGCGCTGGTCCTGCCGCTCTCCGGGACGACCGGGGCGGTCGGGCGCGGGGCGTTCGCGATGCTGCTGTTCGAGGATCTGGCGCTGGTGCCGATCATCTTCGCGCTGGGAGCGATGGCGCCGAGCGGCAGCGGCGGGTGGGAGGTCGCGGCCGGGGTCGCGGCGCGGGGCGGATTGACGGTGGTGGCGATCTTCCTGGCGGGCCGCCTCCTGCTGCCGCCGCTGTTCGCGCAGGCGGCGCGGACCAAGAGCCCCGAGCTGTTCCTGGCCGCGTCGCTGCTGGTCGTGATCTTCGCGAGCGTGGCGACCACGGCGGCGGGCCTGTCGCCGATCGTGGGCGCGCTGGTGGCCGGGCTGCTGATCGCCGAGACCGAGTACCGATCGGAGGTCGAGATGGTGATCGCGCCGTTCAAGGGCCTGGCGCTCGGCGTGTTCCTGCTGACGGTCGGGATGAGCCTGGACCTGGCGCTGATCGCGGCGAACTGGGCGGCGCTGCTCGGCGCGCTGGTCGGCGTGGTCGCGGTCAAGGCGCTGGTGACGTTCCTGCTGTTGCGCGTCGCGGGCGCGCGGCGAGGTGTTTCAGCGGAAACGGGGCTGCTGATGGGCAGCCCGTCCGAGACGACGCTGATCGTATTGGCGGCGGCGCTGGGCGCGGGATCGATCCTGCCGTCCACCGCGATCTTCTGGCAGACGGTGACCGCGCTCGGGCTGACGCTGACGCCGCTGCTGGCCAAGGCGGGGCGCATCGCGTCGCGCGCCATGGAGCCGCATGGCGAGCCGGACGAGACCCGGATCGGGCCGGAGAGTCCCGGCGCGGTGGTGATCGGGTTCGGCCGGGTCGGGCGCATGGTGGCCGACATGCTGCGCGTGCATGGCCAGCCCTTCATCGCGGTGGAAGCCGACATCGACGCGGTCGGCGCGGGACGCCGCGCCGGTTACCCCATGTTGTTCGGAGACGCCGCGAGGCTCGAGCTGATCGAACGGTTGAATCTGGGTGCGGCGCGCGCGCTGATCCTGACGATGGACGACCCCGTGCTGACGATCCGGGTCACGCGCCAGGTTCGCGCGCTTGTTCCGGACCTGCCGATCATCGCGCGCGCGCGGGACGCGGAGCACGCGGCCGAACTCTACCGGGCCGGGGTCACCGACGCGGTCCCCGAGACGCTTGAGAGTTCGCTGCAGCTATCCGAGGCGGTGCTGGTCGATCTGGGCGTGGCGATGGGACCGGTGATCGCGTCGATCCACGAGAAGCGCGACGAGCTGCGCCAGGCGATCCGGCGCGACGCGGCGCTGGAGCGCGATCCGCGCATTCGGCGGGTGCGTGGGCGCGGCGAGGTGGGTTGAGCCGCCAAACGGAACCCGGAGGCAGGCACCCCCGTTTTTCACGACACGACCGTAAGGAGTAGCATCATGAAGTTTCTCGCAAGCGCGACGCTCGGCTTGGCCCTGCTCGGCCCGGCGGTCCTGCGGGCCCAGACGGCTCCGGCCGCACCCGCCGCACCGGCGACCGCAGCCGCTTCCGCGACCCCGTCCGCGGGTGCCACGATCTACGACTCGGCGGGCGCGGTGATCGGGACGATCGACCAGGTGACGCCGCAGGCGGTGGTCGTGAATGTCGACGACGCCAAGGTCAGCCTGCCGCCCGCGTCGATCGGATCGGGGCCGCAGGGGCTGCGCATCGCGATTACCCGTGCCGAGGTGGTCGCGGCGGCCGCCCAGGCGCAGGCGGATGCGCAGCAGCAATTACAGGCGCAGCTGACGCCGGGCGCGACGGTGCGCGGCTCGGCGGGCGCGGTGGTCGGAACGGTGAAGGCGACCGACGCGCAATATGTCACGCTGACCACGAGCAAGGGCGACGTGAGACTGCCGTTGGTCGGGTTCGGCATGGGCGCGAACGGGCCGGTGATCGGCATGACGGCGGCCCAGCTCGACGCGGCCGTGGCGCAGGCGGGCGGATCGGCTGCGGCATCGACCGGCGCGACGGCGCAGAGCGAGGCGGCCGCGACGACGACCGACCGGGCGGCGACGACGCCCGCCACCGCGACGAAGAAGACCAAGGCCGACGCCCGGCCGCGCCGTCAGCCGCGCTGATCACGGACAAGAGCAGGTTGGGGCGGGCCGGGCGCCGACCGGCCCGCCGTCCCCGCCCGTTCGGGCACCGCTCAAGCGGCCGCTGGTACCTCTTCGAGCATCGCGCGCACGGCCGCGACCGCACCTGCGGCGAGCGATGCATCGGGGCCGCCGCCCTGGGCCATGTCGGGACGCCCGCCCCCGCCCTGCCCGCCCAGCGTCGCGACGGCCCGGCGAAGCAGCGCGACGGCATCGAAACGCCCGATCAGATCGGCGGTGACGCCGACCGCCACCGACGCGCGGCCGTCGGCGGTGGCGACCAGCACGGCGACGCCCGAGCCGAGCCTGACCTTGGCGTCGTCGACCGCGCCGCGCAGGCCTTTGGCGTCGAAGCCGTCGAGCACCTGGCCGATGAAGCCGACGCCCGCGACCTGTTCCGGGCCGCTCGCCCGACCGCCCGACCCGCCGCCCAGCGCCAGCGCGCGCTTGGCGTCGGCGAGCTCGCGTTCCAGCCAGCGCCGATCGTCCAGGAGCGCCGCCACGCGGGCGGGCACCTCGTCGGGGGTGGACTTCAACGCGGCGGCGGCTTTGCGGAGCTTCTCGTCGCGGCCGTTCAGATACGCGCGCGCGGCCTCGCCCGTCAGCGCCTCGACGCGGCGGACGCCCGACGAGACGGCGGACTCGCCGATAAGCTTGAACAGGCCGATCTCGCCCAGCGCGGACACGTGGGTGCCGCCGCATAGTTCCACCGAGTAGCGGCCCCCCTCTCCCCCGGCGGCGTCGGCGCCCATCGACACGACGCGGACCTCGTCGCCGTACTTCTCGCCGAACAGCGCCATCGCGCCCTCGGCGATCGCCTCGTCGGGCGTCATCAGGCGGGTGGAGACGGGCGTGTTGGCGCGGACCTGAGCGTTCACGTCCGCCTCGACCCGGGCGAGGTCGGCGGGCGACATGAAGCTGGAATGCGAGACGTCGAAGCGCAGCCGCTCGGGCGCGACGAGCGAGCCCTTCTGCGCGACATGGGTGCCGAGCCGATCGCGGAGCGCGGCGTGGAGGAGGTGGGTGGCGGAGTGGTTGCCGCGGATCGCGGCCCGCCGGGCGCGATCGACCCGGAGCTTGACCGGGTCGCCGACCGAAATCTCGCCCCGTTCGACGCGCGCATGGTGGACGTGGAGACGACCGAGCTGCTTGGACGTATCGGTCACGACGGCGCGCAGGTCCTTGTCCCCGCTCAGTTCGCCCGCATCGCCGACCTGCCCGCCGCTCTCGGCGTAGAAGGGCGTCTGGTTGACGATGATCATCGCCGCGTCGCCCGCCGCGGCGCGGCCGACGCGCGCGCCGTTCATGACGATCGCGACCACTACTCCCTCGCCCTCCTCGGTCGCATAGCCGGTGAATTCGGTGCCGCCGGCCTCCTCGACGATGTCGAACCACAGGTCGTCCGACGCCTTTTCGCCCGAGCCGCGCCAGGCCGCGCGGGCGGCGCGCTTCTGTTCGGCCATCGCGGCATCGAAGCCGGCGCGGTCGACCGCGAACCCTTGCGCCCGGAGCGCGTCCTCGGTCAGGTCATAGGGGAAGCCGAACGTGTCGTAGAGGCGAAAGGCGGTGTCGCCGGCGAGCGTGTCGCCCGGCCGCATCGAGGCGGTCGCCTCGTCGAGGAGCTTCAGGCCGCGGTCGAGCGTCTGGCGGAAACGGGTCTCCTCTTGGGCGAGCGTCGCCTCGATCTGCGGCTGCGCGCGGACGAGCTCGGGATAGGCCGCGCCCATCTCGGCGACGAGCGAGGGGACGAGCCGGTGCATGAGCGGCTCGGTCGCGCCGAGCAGGTGCGCGTGACGCATGGCGCGGCGCATGACGCGGCGCAGGACGTAGCCGCGCCCCTCGTTGGCGGGGAGCACGCCGTCGGCGACGAGGAAGCCCGCGGCGCGCAAGTGGTCGGCGATGACGCGGTGGCTGGCCTTGTGCTCGCCCTCGGCGCTCGTGTGCGTCAGCTCGGTCGAGGCGGCGATCAGGGCGCGGAAGGTGTCGGTGTCGTAATTGTCGGTGACGCCCTGCAGGACGGCCGCGATGCGTTCCAACCCCATGCCGGTGTCGATCGACGGCCTGGGAAGAGCGCCGACGATCCTGTTGTCTTCCTGCGTGAACTGCATGAAAACGAGGTTCCAGATTTCCACGAAGCGATCGCCGTCCTCGTCGGGGCTGCCCGGAGGCCCGCCCTCGATATGATCGCCATGATCGTAGAAGATCTCCGAGCATGGGCCGCAAGGGCCGCTGTCGCCCATCGCCCAGAAATTGTCGCTGGTCGGGATGCGGATGATGCGGTCATCCGGCAACCCGGCGATCTTGCGCCAGAGCGCGGCCGCCTCGTCGTCGGTGTGATAGACGGTGGCGGTGAGACGGTCCGGGTTCAGACCCCATTCCTCGGTGAGCAGCGTCCAGGCATGCTCGATCGCCTGTTCCTTGAAGTACGCGCCGAACGAGAAGTTGCCGAGCATCTCGAAGAAGGTGTGGTGGCGCGCGGTGTAGCCGACATTGTCGA
>CAXTFF010000167.1:0-5109 GCA_964243325.1 uncultured Sphingomonas sp. | reverse complement strand
GCGACAAGCTGGAGGTGTTCCGCTTCGGCAAGCAGGAGCTCGGCACCCGCGCCTACGTCGCCGCCTTCAATTTCCGCGGGCCCGACCAGCAGAAGAAGGTCGGCCAGCTGTCGGGCGGCGAGCGCAACCGCGTCCACATGGCCAAGATGCTGAAGGAGGGCGGCAACGTCCTGCTGCTCGACGAGCCCACCAACGACCTCGACGTCGAAACGCTGCGCGCGCTGGAGGAGGCGCTGGAAAGCTTCGCGGGCTGCGCGGTCGTCATCAGCCACGACCGCTTCTTCCTCGACCGCCTGTGCACGCACATCCTGGCGTTCGAAGGGGACAGCCATGTGGAATGGTTCGAAGGCAACTTCGAGGCTTATGAGGAGGACAAGCGGCGGCGGCTCGGGGATGCGGCGGATCGGCCTACGCGGTTGGCGTATAAGAAGCTGACGCGTTGACGCCGGAGGAGGAGCGTAGGCTTGCCTGGATCGCGATCGCGACGTCGGTCGACGCTCTCCGCTCGACGATGCGCAACGCGAAAGGCAAGTCGGAGTCGGTGCATCGAGCGGCTCTCGAACGCTTGGTGGAGGTGAGCGCGAGCGATCACCTTGATCCGATCGCCAAGGATTGTTGGCGGATGGTGTACACGGTCGAGGAAATCAGACGCGACCTCGGTAAGACCTGGCGGATGAACCGTCTGCGCACCAAAATAGCGAAGGACGGCGAACAAGCCTCTCTTGAATATTGCGCGCGCGTTCGCACGGAAGGTTTCGACGAAGTGCTGAGCTATGATCTGCCGGAGTTCACGGCCGAGGCGATCGTGCTACGCTATCCCGGTTCGTTCGCGAGCGAGACACTTGGAATCGCTCGGGCGCGGCTATCAGCGGAAGGCTTGGACCCGGAGGTCGTCAGTCGTCCTGGTACGCCGATAACGGCTTAAAGTAGATCCGCTGTTTCAATGCTGACGCCCGCGATGGTCATCGAGGCGAGCGAACGTCCGAACGCGACTTCATCGCCTTGAGCATAGCCGTCGGTGGTAGGCGACCACATGCGATAGGTTGTCTTGGCTTTGACGTCGACAACCCAGCATTCCGCGACCCCGCTCCGACCATAATTAGGTGCCTTGGTGTCTCGATCAAACACAAGCGTCGAGTTGGACACTTCCACTAGAAGCAGGACGGCATCGCCCGGGACAGCCTTATCCGAGCGAATATCGTTCATCACCATCACGTCCGGTCGCGGCTGATTGACGCCCGACAGCTCGACGCTTCCCCCGGTCCCGACGCGAAGGCCGAGCCCACGTTCTTCGATGACGCGACGAAGCCGGTAGGCGATCTCGTCTTTGATGCGCATGTGCGGCATCCACTCGGGACTCATGACGATCACGTCTCCATCGACCAGTTCTGTTTCTTGGTCGCCGAAAGCGCCTGCCTCGTCCAGCAGCAGATAATCTTCAACCCGAAGCTTGTACTTTCCGGGTGCGGGCCGCTCCGACCTATGTTCGCCCAGTGGCGGACGGCCAATGTCTACATGCGCGTTCATGAGACGGTCTTACCAGCTTTGCGCTCGAAAGGCATCACCGCACCCGTTTCACCCACAGCCCATTCTCGCGCCGGTCGACCTGGAAGCTGTCGACCGATTCGATCAGGTCGGACAACCGCTTGAAGCCGTAATTGCGCGCGTCGAAGCTCGAACGGTTGCCCGCGAGCTGGCCCATGACGGACAGGTTGGCGAAGCCGCGCGCGTCCTTCTTCACCGAGTCGTACGCGTCGACGAGCAGCTTCAGGAGCGCGGGGTCGACCTTGGCGCCCTTGCCCGAGCGGATCGCGGGCGGGAGCGCGTCGAAGATCGGCATGGGTTCGGCGTCGGGATCGCTCCGAGCGGGCGACCGCTTCGGGAGCGGTTCGGGCTCGACCTCCGGCACGGGGCCGAGCGCGGGCAGCTCGGGCTCGTCGGCGGTGATCGCGCCCACGTCGATGAAGCGGGTGCAGGCGGCGCGGAAGGCGGCGGGCGCACGGCTGGAGCCGAAGCCGTACACCTCCAGCCCGTCCTGGCGCAGGCGGGTGGCCAGCGGCATGAAGTCGCTGTCGGACGACATGATCCCGAACGCGCTGATCCGGCCGCGGAAGGCCAGGTCCATCGCGTCGATCGTCATCTTCATGTCGGTGGCGTTCTTGCCCTTGGTCAGGTCGAATTGCTGCTGCGGCTCGATCGCGTAGCGCAGCGCCACGTCGCGCCAGCCCTTCAGGCCGGGCTTGGACCAGTTGCCGTAGGCGCGGCGGACGTTGACCGTGCCGAGTTCGGCCAGGACGGTCAGCACGGGGTCGATCGCGGAGGGCTGGGCGTTGTCGGCGTCGATCAGCAACGCGACGTTGGCGACGGGGCGGGTGGACTCGTTCATGGGCCCACCCTTGCGCGGGCGGCCCCGCGACGCAACGCCGGAATGGCTACTCCGCGCCGCCGCGGTGCCCGGCGCGCGCCTGGTCGTTGTCGATCTTGTCCGTCTTCTCCGGGCGGCGGCTCACCTCCGGATCGAACACGGCGGCCTCCTCCGCCTGGGTCGCGACATCGCGCGCGAGGTCGCCGCCGCTGGCCGAGCCCTGGCCGGGGGTGACCTCGGCGATCGCGGCGTCGATCATCTCGTGGTCGTCGTGGTCGCGCGCCGAGGTGGTGCGGGGATTCTCCATGCGTGTTCTCCTTTTCCGACGATCTAAACCGCCGGGCGGTCGCCCATGTTCCTCACCCGGTCCGCGATCCGCGGCCCAGATACCAGCTCAGCCGCGTGTTCCCCCGGCTCCTGGCGCGCGCCGGGTTGAGCAGGTCGTACACCACCGCGTTCTCCAGCACGCGCTGGACGTAGCCGCGCGTCTCGGTGAACGGGATCGCCTCCACCCAGTCGACCGTATCGACCGCGCCCGTGCGCGGGTCGCCGTTCAGCCGCAGCCATTTGTTCACGTTGCCCGGCCCCGCGTTGTAGGCGGCGATGGCGAGCGGATAGCTGCCGTAATTGGCGTACATCCGGTCGAAATAGCTGGAGCCCAGCATGATCGACAGGTTCGGGTCGGCGGTCAGCTGGTCGAGCCCGGAAAAGCTCACGCCGATCTTCCCCGCCTGCTCGCGCGCGGTGCCCGGCATCAGCTGCATGAGGCCGCGCGCGCCGACCGAGCTCATGGCGGTCCGGTCGAACTGCGATTCCTGCCGCGTGATGGCGTGGATGATCACCCAGTTGCGCTCGTATCCACCCGGCACCGGCACCGTCGGGAAACCCGCGGCGGAGTGGCCGGTGAGCCCGTTCTGCGCGGCGGTGCGGCTCGCCATCACCGCCAGGTCGGGGCGCGCCAGCGCGCGCGACAGCTCGACCGCCAGGCGCTGGTCGCTCTCTGTCTCCACGCCCTCCGCGATCCGGCGCACGAACGCGGTCTGATCCTGCCGCGCGCCGATCTGCCCCAGGAAGCGCGCGGCGCGCACCAGGTCGCGCTGTTCCCACGCGATGCGAACGGTGGGCGCGATGGGAAGGTCGACCGTCGGCGCGGGCGGGAGGAGCGGGCGGCCGAGCCGCTCGGTCGCCAGCTGCCCGTGATACTGGTCGCGGAACGCCGCCGTCCGCTCGAACAGCGCGGTCGCCTCGGCGGCGCGCCCGCCCTGCGCGGCGGCGCGCGCGGCCCAGTAGAAGCCCTTGGCGCGCGTCTGCGGCGACTTCACGCCCAGGCCGTAGCGGTCGAACATGACGGACGCGTCCGCCGGGCGGCCGATCTTCATCGCCGACTGCCCCGCCAGCCAGGCCAGGCTCGTATAATCGTCGCGCTCGCCGTACGGCTTGGCCGACACGTCGGTGCCGGGCGGATAGGCGTCGTCGACCTGGCGCGCGATGTCGTAGGCGAGCTGGTGCTGCCCGTCCGCCGCCGCCCCGCGCGCGGCGGTCAGCAGCACCTCGTACCACCGCTCGACGTTGCCCGGCCGCTGCGCCAGCTGGCGCGGGCGGGCGAGCCAGCCGCGCGCGCTCGGCCCCGCGCCGTTGTTCCGGAGCCACGTCGCGCGGTCGGCCACGAAGCCCGCGTCGCTCCGGAAACGCTCAGGCTCGATCAAGCCGGCCTCGGGCGAGTTGGTGCGCAGCGCCAGCCGCGCCTCCAGCACCGGGCGCATCGCCGCGGAGGTGAGCGGCAGCGCACGCGCGGCGGCGCCCGTGCTCCCGGCCCAGAGCAGCGCGTCGACCCGTGCGTCGTGATCGGTCGGCGTCAGCGCGAAGCCGAAGATGGACAGGACCATGTTCTCGTCGGTCGGCGACATCGCGCCCATCCGCCAGGCGCGCCGCGCCTCCTCGCGCGCGCGCGCCGTGTCGCCCGTCAGGCCAAGCGCGCGCGCATGGGCGAGCGTGCCGCCCGCCGTCTGCGGGGGAAAGCGCCGGAAGAACGCGATGGCGCTCGTCGGCGACGCGACCCCCGCCTGCCGCTCGGCCGCGCGTCTGTTGGCCGCCTCGTTCGGCCAGCCCGGATGCGCGAGCAGGAAGCCCGCATAGCTGTCGAACGGCAGCGCGTCCGTCTGCCCGACCGCGCGCCACTGCGCGATCGCCGACGCGATCGACTGGTCGGTCGGAAACGCCTGGACGGCTGGGGTCGGGTGGACCGTCCAGCCGCCGGGCGAGGCGCCGGGGACCTGGGCGAGCACCGCGATCGCCGCGGTCGATTTGATGAGGGTCGCGATCATATGGACAGGATACGCATCCCGCCCGTATCTGTCCTGAACGAAATCGCCCGACCCGGTCGATGAGGAGCGTATCCACCCATGTTCTCCGGATCGATCCCGGCGCTCGTCACGCCGTTCGCGCCCGACGGCGCGTTCGACGAGGCCGCCTACCGCGAACTGATCGAATGGCAGATCGCCGAGGGCTCGTCCGGGCTCGTGTCGTGCGGCACGACCGGCGAGGCGGCGACGCTCGACCTGCGCGAGCATTTCCGTGTCGTCGCCGTGTGCGCGGAGCAGGCGAGGGGCCGCGTGCCCGTGATCGCGGGGGCGGGCTCCAACGACACGCGCGTGGCCGCCGCCAACCTCCTCGCCGCGCGCGACGCGGGCGCCGACGCCGCGCTGATGGTGCCGCCCTATTACAACCGGCCGAGCCAGGAGGGG
>CAXTFF010000166.1:0-5116 GCA_964243325.1 uncultured Sphingomonas sp. | reverse complement strand
CCTTATTGGCGATTAGAAACGGGAAAGCCGGGTCGGCGTGCGCGTCACGGGCCCGGCGATGACCTTGGTCTTGTAGATCCTGACGATCTCGGCGGCGTCGTCGGCGTTGTTCATCACCACGCGCGTGCCGCCCGAATGCAGCGTCTCGATCGCGCTGATCCCCAGCTTCTTCTTGGCGCAGGTCGCGACGACATGATCCTGGGGGGCGTTGACGTTGATCGCTCTGGACATGGCGGCTCCTACCGAGTGCATGAACGTGGCCGGTCCGGCTCGGCGGCGTGGTCTGATCGACCGCGCGGACGCCCTTGTTCCACAAATCGCGGGCCCGCGCCACCTGGGGCCGGACCTCGAAAGGGAAACGGAACGGATCACGACGGCCCGGACCGGGCCGCGCGCTACTCTCGACATCCGATATAGCCGAACCGCGCGAAAAAGCCAACGGGCCGCAAGCGCCGGGGCCGCTCAGCGCGTCCGCACGCTCGCCCAGGCCTGCGCGATGCCGTCCAGCTCGGCCGCGACCGCGCGGAACGGGGCGGGGTCGTCGCCCAGGCTCGCCTGCACCACCTCGCGCCGCGCCCCGGCATACAGCGTCGCCAGCGTGCGCGACACCGCGCCGCCCGCCTCGTGGTCCAGCCCCGCCTCCAGCGCGAACAGCACCGCGGTCGCGCGCGTCACCCGCTCGCTCTTTCTCGCGTAGTTCCGCTGCTCGGCGGCGTGCGCGGCCGCGCGCAGCGCCCCCACGACCTCCTCGTACAGCATCTGCACCAGCCCGGCGCCGTCGCCCGCCGCCGCGGCGCGGCCCGCCACGTCGATCCGGCGATAAGTCAGCTCGGGGCTGTGGAGCGCGCTCGCATAGGCCATCACGCGTCGCTCCGGTTCCAGGCCTTGATCTGGTTGTCGAGGAAGGTCTGCGTCGATTTGTACGCCGCGGTCCGCGCGTCCATCGTCGCGAACTGCCGGGTCAGCCGCTCGCGCGCCTCGGCCGTCTGCTCGGCGATCTTCAGCTTGGCGGTGGCGACCACGCCGCGCGCCTTGGTATAGGTCGTGGTCGCCGCGTCCAGCCCGACCACCCGGTCGGTGCCGCCCTTGACCACCGCCGCCAGCGCCGCCGACAGCCCGTCGCCGGTCGCCGCCGTGCCGGCCGCGAACATCCGCTCGACGGCGGCGGGAAAATCGGCGATCGCCTTGGTCAGCCGCGCCGCGTTCACCGACAAGGTGCCGTCGCGCGCGGTCGCCACGCCCAGGTCGGCGAGCGTGCGCGGCGCGCCCGCGACGCCGGCCGGGGCCAGCGCCGTGGTCGTCAGCCGGCTCAGGCCGCGCGCCAGCGAGCGGACCGAATTGTCGCTCGCCAGGACGCCCGATTGCGGATCGTTCTGTTCCTTGATGACGGCCAGCATCTCGTTGTAGGCCGCGACGAAATCGCCCACCGCCGTGGTGATTGCCGCGCCCGGCTTGGCCGTCGTGATCTGCACGGGGGTCGCCGACACCCCGACCAGATCGAGCGTCGCGCCCGGGATCAGGTCGGTGATCGTGTTGCTCGTCCGGTTGTAGGTGACGCCGTCGACCGCCACCACCGCGTCGCGCGCGCGGGTCGCGGTGGTGGTCACGGTCGAGGTGCGGCCGACCGCCAGCCCCGTCAGCGACTGGCCCGCTCCGGCGCCGTCGGTGCCCGTGATCTCGAACGCCCGGTCCGCCCCGACCGCGCCGCTGATCGACAGCCGCTCGGTCGTCCCGTCCAGGACGATCTTGGCGGTGACGCCGGCGTTGGCCGCGTTGATCTTGGCGGCGATCTTGGTCAGCGTCGTGTCGGCGGCGGTGATGGCGATGTTGATCGCCGCGCCCGCCGCCGTGAAGCCCGTGGTCGCGCCCGTGGTCGCGTTGACCACGTCGCGCCCGAACTGGAGGCGCAGCGTGCCCTCGCGGAACTGGGTGCCCGCGGCGCGGCCGGTGTTGGTCGTCGACACCTGCCGGTCGGCGAGCGACGTCACCGCGATCCTGGCGGAAATGTCGGTGACCGGGGCGCCCGCCGTCCGCATCACCTTGATCGCGGCCTCGTTCGACGAGGTCAGCTTGCTGGCGAGCGTCCCGCCCGTCGTCAGCGACTTGAGCGCGCCGTCCAGGCCAGTGACCGCGCTCTTGAGCTTGGACACGCCCGATATCTGCGCCTCGATCTTGGTCTCGCGGCGCGCGAACTCGGCGTTCTTGGCCGCGAACTGCGCCTCCAGCAGCGAGGTGACCAGCGCGCCGATGTCGATGCCCGACCCGGAGCCGAGCGTCTTGGTGATCGATTCGATGGCCATGCTCTTCACTCTCCGCGCGTTCCCTCCCTAAACGGCGGCGGACGGCGGTTCTTTAGGCCGCCTCGCCGTTCTCGTCGAAGCGCGCGCCCGGCGGCACCTCGACCGGGGGCGGCGGCGGGGCCGACCCGCCCGCCTCGGCGTTCAACTGGAACACGAACGCCAGCACGGTGGCGATCGCGTGGTACAGGTCGTCGCGCACCTCCTGCCCCTCGCGGCTGGTGTAATAGACCGCGCGCGCCAGCTGCGGATATTCGAGCACGGGCAGCGCCAGTTCGCCCGCGAACTCCCGGATCGCCAGCGCGGTCGCGCCGCGCCCCTTGGCGACCACCACCGGCACCTGGTCGCGGCCCCGGTCGTACCGGAGGGCGACCGCGAAATGCGTCGGGTTGGTCAGCACCACATGCGCCTCCGCCACCGCCTTGCGCGCGCCGCCTTGGAGCACCTCGCGCCGGCGCTGGCGCTGCTGCTGCTTGGCCTCGGGCGACCCTTCCGACTGCTTGTACTCGTCCTTCACCTCCTGCTTGGTCATGCGCAGCTTGATCATCCGCCGGATCGCTTGGACGGGTACGTCGATACCCGCGATCACGACCAGCCCGCCCGCCATCGCGATCAAGGTCGTCCCGAACAAATCGCCAACGATCTGAGCGGCTTGCCCCAGATCGGCCCCTGACAGGCCGATGCTCACATAGCTCAGCTTCTTCAGGATCCACCAGCCGATCGCGCCCAGCAGCACGACCTTGAGCAGCGACTTGCCCAGCTCGATCCACCCTTGCGATCCCATCATCCGCTTCAGCCCCGCCGCCGGGTCGATGCGGCTCCCCTTGGGGGCCATGTTCCGGGCGTTCCACCCCAGCGACCCGAGCCCCGCCTGGCTGGCGACCGCCGCCGCGACGCTGACCGCGAACAGGGACAGGAGCGACGGTCCCAGCCGCCACCCCGCCTCCAGGATCGGCCGGAAGGGCGCGAAGTCCTCCACATCCGCCCGCCCGAACCGGAGCGAGGCGGTCATCACCCCCTTGCACGCCCGGATCAGCTCCGGCCCGAACCAGACGACCCAGGCCGTGCCCGCCAGCATGGCGAGCGCGGTGGCGAACTCGCGGGACTTGAGGACGTCGCCCTTCTCGACCGCGTCGCGCACCCGCTTGGGGGTCGCCGCCTCCGTGCGCTCGCCGCCCGCCTCCGACATCAGCTAAGGACCAGCCGATCGGCCGCCGCCAGGCTCTCGCGGACGATGACGATCATGTAGTCGCCCATGGCCGGGAACGACACGGCGAGCGCCACCACGCCGACGGCCAGGCTCATCGGCAACCCGACCGCGAACAGGTTGAGCGACGGCGCGGACCGCGAGATCATGCCGACCACCAGGTTCAGGCACAGCAGCAGGAAGCCGACCGGCAACGCCAGCAGCAGCCCGGCGGCGAAGGCGTAGCCCCCGAACACCGCGATCGCCTTGAGCCGGTCCACGCCCATCCACGCCTGCCCGGGCGGCAGCGCGTCGTAGGACCGCACGATCATCTCGACGAGCACCAGATGCCCGTCCAGCGACAGGAACAGCAGCGTCAGCATGATGGAGAAGAACTGCCCGAGCGCCGGGCTCGACCGCCCGTTCTGCGGGTCGATCGACGACGAGAAGCCCAGCCCCATCGACCCGCCGATCATCTCGCTGGCGATCAAGGGCGCGGCGAACGCGATCTGGAGGACGAAGCCGATCGCCAGCCCGACGAGCGCCTCGGACGTGACGGCCATGACGGTGGCCACGCCGAACAGGCTGGCTGGCGGCGTCACCGGATGGGCGTGGAGCACCAGCACCCCGATCGCGCCCGACAAGGCGACGCGCACGACCAGCGGCACGCCGACGGCTCCGAACACGGGCGCGGCCACGAAGGCCGCGCCGACGCGCACCATCACGAAGACGAGCGCCCACAGCTGCGGTTCAATGGCGAGGCCGAAGCCGAGCATCGGCCTAGCGCACCAGGTCCGGAATGCGCTCGAAGATGCCCACGGTGAAGTCGCTGAGCAATCCCAGGATCAATCCGCCGAAGATCATGATCGAAAAGGCGACGACCAGCAGCTTGGGCACGAAGGACAGCGTCTGCTCGTTGATCGAGGTCGCCGCCTGGACCATGCCCAGGATCAGCCCCGCGAGCAGCGCGGGGATCAGGATCGGCGCGGCGGCGAGCGCGAGCACCCACATGGTTTGGTTGGCGACCGTCAGGAAATAGTCGGCGTCGGCCATCACGCGAAGCTGTTGGCGAGGCTGCCCATCGTCAGCGCCCAGCCGTCGACGAGCACGAACAGCAGCAGCTTGAACGGGAGCGAGATGATCTGTGGGCTGAGCATCATCATGCCAAGCGACATGAGCACGGTCGCGACCACCAGGTCGATGACGATGAAGGGCAGGAAGATCAGGAACCCGATCTGGAACGCGGTCTTGAGCTCGCTGGTGACGAAGGCGGGGAGGAGCACGGCGTAGGGGATGTCGTTCGCCGACCGGTACGGCCCCGACTTGGCCATCTCGGCGAACATGGTCAGGTCCTTGATCCGCGTCTGCTTGGACATGAACGCATGGAGCGGCGCGCCCGCGGCCTGGATCATCTGCGTGCCGGCGAGTTGCCCGGCGGCGTAGGGCTGGATGGCGGCCGTGTTGATCTGGTTGATGGTGGGGGCCATGATGAACAGGCTCAGGAACATCGACAGCCCGATCAGCACCTGGTTGGGCGGCGTCTGCTGAAGGCCCAGCGCCTGCCGGAGCACCGCCAGCACGATGATGATCCGGGTGAAGCTGGTCATCATCAGCAGGATGCCCGGCAGGATCG
>CAXTFF010000165.1:0-5123 GCA_964243325.1 uncultured Sphingomonas sp. | reverse complement strand
GTGTTCCACCGCGTGATCCCGGGCTTCATGGCGCAGGGCGGCGATCCCACCGGCACGGGCATGTCGGGGTCGGACAAGCCCAACCTCCGCCAGGAGTTCTCGTCGGAGCCGCACAAGCGCGGCACCTGCTCGATGGCGCGCACGGGCGAGCCGAACTCGGCTAATTCGCAGTTCTTCATCTGCTTTTCCGACGCGCGCTTCCTCGACAACCAGTACACCGTCTGGGGCGAGGTGACGTCGGGCATGGAACTGATCGACGCGCTCCCCGTCGGCGAGCCGCCGCGCCAGCCCGGCAAGATCGTCACCGCGCGCGCGAGCTAGATGCCGATGACGGTCGCGGCCGGTGGACGGCCGCGACCGACCCGGTTACGACCAATCCCGATAAGCGGGCCCGAGAGCCTGAACGGGGGTCGTCATGTCGCGAGCGGGCAGGTGGATGCGGGGGGCCGCGGCGGGCGCGGGGCTGCTGGCGGTGGCGGCCTGTTCGGGCGCGGGGTCGGGCCCCAGGAGCGCGTCGGCGGCCAAGGCCAAGGACCCGGCGGTCGGCCGCAACAAGGGCTATTCGCACGATCCGTTCCCCTCGACCTACCGCGCCTATCCGGGCGCCGCGACGCTGGTGACGAACGTCACGATCTATGACGGGGAGGGCGCGCGGATCGAGCGCGGGTCGGCCCTGTTCGCGGACGGCAAGATCGTCTCCGTCGGCCAGCGGGTCGCCGCGCCCGCCGGGGCGACCGTCATCGACGGCACGGGCAAGTGGGTGACGCCGGGCGTGATCGACATCCACAGCCACCTGGGCAACGGCCCGTCGCCGTCGGTGCAGGCGACCTCGGACGTCAACGAGGGCACCGACCCCGTCACCGCCGACGTCTGGGCCGAACACGGCGTTTGGCCGCAGGACCCCGGCTTCGGCCGCGCGCTCGCCAACGGGGGCGTGACGACGCTGCAGATCCTGCCGGGCTCCGCCAACCTGTTCGGCGGGCGCAGCGTGGTGCTCAAGAACGTGTATGCGCGGACCGTGCAGGGGATGAAGTTCCCCGGCGCGCCCTACGGCCTCAAGATGGCGTGCGGCGAGAACCCGAAGCGCTCCTACGGAAGCAAGGGGCGCAAGCCCTCGACGCGGATGGGCAACGTCGCGGTCGACCGCGCGACCTGGGCGCGCGCCGCCAAGTACAAGCGCCAATGGGACGCGTACGAGGACAAGGGCGGCGACCGGCCCGACCGCGACATCGCGCTCGATACGCTGCGCGGCGTGCTGGCGGGCGAGATCAGGGTCCAGAACCACTGCTACCGCGCCGACGAGATGGCCGTCGTCATGGATATGGCCCGCGAGTTCGGGTACAAGGTGACCGCGTTCCACCACGCGGTCGAGGCGTACAAGATCGCCGACCTGCTCAAGGCGAACGGCACCTGCGCGGCGGTGTGGGCCGACTGGTACGGGTTCAAGATGGAGTCCTATGACGGGATCGGCGAGAACCTCGCCATCCTGGAGAAATCGGGCGCGTGCGGGGTCATCCATTCCGACGACGAGAACGGCATCCAGCGGTTGCCGCAGGAGGTCGCCAAGGCGCTCGCCGCCGGCAGACGCGCGGGGATACGGATCAGCGACGCGCAGGCGTGGCGCTGGCTGTCCTACGGCCCGGCGACCGCGCTCGGCATCGCCGACCGGACGGGAAGCCTCAAGCCCGGCAAGATGGCGGATATCGTGCTGTGGAACGGCGATCCGCTGTCCGTCTACACCCGGCCCGAAAAGGTCTGGGTCGACGGCGCGCTGCTATACGACGCGCTCGATCCCAGGCGGCGGCCGGTGAGCGATTTCGAGCTGGGCCAGCCGGGCCAAGATCAGACGGTTCGGGGAGACGTGAAGTGAAGCGCCTGGCCCTCCTTCTCGCCGCGACGTTCGCAACCCCGGTGTTCGCCCAGACCGTCGCCGTCGTGAACGGCACCGTCGCGATCGGCGACGGGTCGCAACCCATCCCGAACGGCACCGTCGTGTTCCGTGACGGGCGCGTCGTCGCGGCGGGCGCGGACGTCGCGACGCCTGCGGGCGCGACCGTCGTGGACGCGGCCGGCAAGTGGGTGACGGCGGGCACCGTCGCCGCCTGGACCGACCTGGGCCTGGTCGACGGCGGCTACGGGGTGCAGGAGAGCAACGACGTGGCCGCGCGCACCGCGGCGTTCGGCGCGGCGATCGACGTGGCGGCGTCGATCAATCCGGCCGCCGTGGCGATCGGCAACGAACGGCTGGGCGGCGTCACGCGCGCCTTCGTCGCGCCGGGCGCGGACCGATCGATCTTCGCGGGGCGCGGCGCCGTCATCGATCTGGGAACGGACGCGCAACCGATCACGCGGGCGCGCGCGTTCCAGCTCGTCGAGATGGGCGAGCGCGGGGCGGAGATCGCGGGCGGATCGCGTCCCGCCACCTTCGCCGCCCTGACCGACGCGCTCGCCCAGGCTGAGGATTTCCGCCGCGACCGGCGCGGGTTCGACGGGCGCGGCGCCGACGCGCTGCTGAAGCGGGCGGACGCCGAGGCGCTGCTCGACGTGCTCGACGGGCGCACGCCTTTGATGGTGCATGTCGAGCGCGCGAGCGACATCCGCGCGGTGCTGGCGCTGCCGCGCACCTACCCCAAGCTCAAGCTGGTGCTGCTCGGCGCGACGGAGGGCTGGACCGTCGCGCGCGAGATCGCGGCGGCGCGGGTGCCCGTCATCGCCGCCGCGCTCGCCGACCTGCCCGCCTCGTTCGAGAGCTTGGCCGCGACCGAGTCCAACGTCGGCCGGCTGACCGCGGCGGGCGTCGTCGTCGCCATCTCGACGGTGGGCGCGAACACCGCGCCGGGCGAGCACGTCCTGCACCAATATGCGGGCAACCTGGTGGCCATCGCCAAGGTGCCCGGCGCGACCGGGCTGAATTGGGGCCAGGCCTTCGCCGCGATCACCTCCAAGCCGGCCGAGGCGCTGGGGATGGACGGCGAGATCGGTAGCTTGCGTCCCGGCCGCCGCGCCGACGTCGTCCTTTGGAGCGGCGATCCGCTGGAGCTGTCGTCGGCGCCCGAGGCGATCTGGATCGACGGGGTGCGCCAGCCGGCGAACTCGCGCCAGCGCCGCCTGCGCGACCGCTACCTGACGCCGACCGAGGGCGCGCTGCCCAAGGCGTACGAGCGGTGATCCACCGGGCGGGAGACTACGGCCTAAATGCCGTATCCCGCCTTCGTCCGCATCGGCCTAGCCTCGGGTACGCAATCGCAGGGGACAGGTTATGGAACAGTTACCGCAACTAACGGCGGGGCAGTATTTCTTCGTCTACAACGCATTCTCGTTCACGCTGGCGACGATGGCGGCGGCGACGCTGTTCCTGTGGCTCAGCCGTTCGCAGGTCGCGCCCGTCTACCGCACCGCCATCACGATCTCCGGGCTGGTGACCGCGATCGCGGCGTACCATTATTATCGGATCTTCAACAGTTGGGAGGGCGCCTACGCCGTCGCCGGCGGCAACGCCACCGCGACCGGCAACGCGTTCAACGACGCGTACCGGTATGTCGACTGGCTGCTGACGGTGCCGCTGCTTTTGATCGAGCTCGTGCTCGTCATGCGGCTGTCGAAGGCGGAGACGTATGGCAGGGCCAGCCGGCTCGCGCTCGCGGCGGTGCTGATGATCGCGCTCGGCTATCCGGGCGAGGTGGCCACCGATACGGGCAGCCGCGTGCTGTGGGGCACCTTGTCGACGATCCCGTTCCTCTACATCGTCTATGAGCTGTTCGTCGGTCTCGGCGACGCGATCAAGCGCCAGCCGGAGAACGCGCGCAACCTCGTCAACAACGCGCGTTGGCTGACCTTCGCGTCCTGGGGCTTCTACCCGATCGTGTACATGATCCCGTTCACCTCGTTCGAGGGCGCGGCGGTCGAAACGGCGTTGCAGATCGGCTACACGATCGCCGACATCGTCGCCAAGGCAGGCGTGGGCGTGCTCGTCTTCCTGATCGCCAAGCGCAAGTCGGAGGCCGAATACGGCGACCGCGACGGCAACTATCCGCCGCACGACAACGCCGCCGTCGCGCGGGCGTGACGCCGCGATGCCGATGATCGCGACATCGGCCGACAAGAAGGGGCCGGACGGTTTAGACCGCCCGGCCCCTGGTCGTTTCCGCCCGGCGGCTCGGGCGGAGGGTCCATACGGCTATCGCTGTGGTTCGACGCATGCCTTCGTGTACCTCGTGCTGGCCGCGTGGCTGCTCGGCCTGCACGCGCTCGGCGGGATGCTGGCGGGCGCCGCCGCGACGACGGCGGGCTGCTTCGCGCTGCTGCTGGTCGGGTTGCCGCACGGCACGCTCGACCTGGAGCTGATCAAGCGCGGGGGTGGGCGGGTGTCGACACCCGTCCTGCTGCTCTATCTCAGCCTAGCCGCCGCGATGTACGCGCTGTGGCGCGTCGCCCCGCTCGCCGCGCTGGTCGCGTTCCTGCTGACCGCCGCACTGCATTTCGCCGAGGATTGGCGAGAGGTCGACCAGCCTTTCCTGGCGCAAGGCGCGGCGGTCGCGCTGCTGACCGCCCCGGCGCTGGCGCACCACGCCGAGCTCGCCGCCTTGTTCGTCGCGCTGAGCGGCGCGGAGCGGGCCGCCGTGATCGCCGACGTCATGCTGATGCTGGCCCCCGTGGGCCTGGCCGTGGCCGCGGTGGCCGCCGCGCGCCTGTGGGCGACCGGGCGGCGGCCGCAGGCGATCGTCACCGCGGCGGCGTTGGGCGCGATGGTCGCGCTGCCGCCGGTGATCGGGTTCGCGCTGTTCTTCTGCGTCCACCACTCGCCACGCCACCTGCGCGAGGCGTGGGGGAGTCTCGCCCGGGCCGGGCCGGGCCGGTATGCGTCCGTCGTGGGTGGGCTGACCGTCGCCGCGTTCGGAATCGCCGCCGGGTTGTTCGCGCTGGAGGCGCGTGCCGACGTCGCCGCGCAGGTGGTCGCGGCCAGCTTCATGACGCTGTCGATCCTGACCGTTCCGCACATGGCGGTGCCCGCGATCCTGGCGCGGCGAGGTCGCTTAGGTCCGGGGCCGTTGGAGCCCGGCCGCCGCTAGAGTCCGGCCTCGACCGCGATACGGATGGCGTCGGCGGTGCTCGCGCCGTTCAGC